>JAUWRZ010000424.1 GCA_030610325.1 Sulfurimonadaceae bacterium
AAAAACGGACTCAAACATACTCTCATGTGGTTTGGACTCTATGCCAAATGAGTTCTGGAGCTTCTCTAGCAGCTCTTTTTGCTCATCATTGATCTTCTTGGGATAGGTGAGGTTGACCTGAGCAATAAGGTCGCCTTTACCGTGACCATGGACATCGTTCACACCCTCATCTCTGAAATGAAACTGCTGCTTGTCTTTGGTACCGATGTCAAGTTCAAGTTCGAGTTCGCCAGTGAGTGAAGGGATACTGATAGTCTCACCCAGAGCTGCCTGAGTAAAGAAGACTGGGACCTCAAGATAGATGTCATTGCCATTTCTGATGAAGTGCTCATCTGCTTGGACATGGAAAGTGACGTAAAGGTCGCCACGATGGCCATTTTTGCCGATGTTTCCTTTACCAGAGACACGAAGTCTGTTCTCAGAGTCGATCCCGGCAGGTACCTTGATCTTAACGCTCTCTTTCTCCTGGGTAAAACCTTCGCCGTGACAGTCTGAACAGTTCTCCTGTGCGCTCATACCCTCACCATGACAGACCGGACAGGTCTGTGAGAAGGTCATGAAGCCTTGACGAACATAGACCTGACCCTTACCGCCACATTGGCTACAGGTCGTAAGTTTTCCGTTCTTGGCACCAGTGCCCTTACAGGTCTTACAGGCGTTCTTATAACGAAAGTCTACATCTTTCTCAGCACCAAAGACAGCCTCTTTGAAGCTGATGTTCATCTCGACACCGAGGTCGAGTGCATACTTGTCACTATCGGCGCGAGAGCGTCTTCCACCTTGGCTTGCACCGCCGCCACCGAACATCTCTTCGAAGATACTGCCGAGATCGTCAAAGCCGCTGAAACCGCCTCGTCCACCGCCGCCACCGCCTTGAAGACCCTCTTTTCCGTAACGGTCATAGACAGAGCGTTTCTGATCGTCACTTAGGACCTGATAGGCTTCATTACAGAGCTTGAACTTATGTTCGGCTTCCTGATCATCAGGGTTACGGTCAGGGTGATACAGTTTGGCCATCTTGCGATAAGCTTTTTTGATAGTAGTCTTGTCAGCGCCCTGAGTGACTTCCAATATTTCGTAATAGCTGAGTTCTTCCAAAAGGTATCCTAAAAAAAATTTCCGAATTATAGCGTTTTAGAGCAAAAATAAATAATAAATCAAGTACAGTTGTCAATATCTTTAGTTATAGTCAAAAAATTGAAACTTTATAGGATGAACGCATGAGAGCACTCTTGGAACCACGATTATGAAGATCAGGTCTTTGACCCTGGTCTCTATCGTCTTGTTTATGTTTGCCGGATGTGCACCCAAACCGCAGATCCTCAGTGAGAAGCTTCCACAGACTTACCTGGTGCCCTCTGAATACACGGCTTTAGAGAGCTGGGCTGAAGAGGACTTCGATACACTGCTGCAGATCTTTCAGAAGAGTTGTGTCTCGGGACGGACAAAGCAGCTTTATGGGACTCTGTGCGATGAAGCAGATAAGGTGAGTGATGCCAGAGTATTTTTTGAGCAGGCATTACGTCCCTATAAGATCACTACGTCAGAGGGTGAAGCGAGCGGGCTGATAACCGGTTATTATGAGCCGCTGCTTTTTGGAAGTCTGCAAAAGAGTGAACGCTACCGATACCCGGTCTATGCAGTACCTGATGATCTCATCATCGTCAAACTTGACAGTATCTACCCTGAACTAAAAGGAATCCGTCTGCGTGGACGACTGGAGGGCAATACGCTGGTCCCTTATGCCGCGCGTGAGACGATGGCCGAGAGCAATGTCTCTGCACTCTGTTGGGTCGATGATGAGCTTTCACTCTTTTTTCTGGAAGTGCAGGGGTCGGGGCGCATACAGCTTGATGATGAAGAGACTATCTTTGTAGGCTACGCGAATCAAAACGGCCATCCCTATCGATCGATAGGTAAATACCTGATAGATAAAAGGGAGATAGCTCGTGATAAGGTCTCTTTGCAAAGTATTCGTGCCTGGCTTGATGCAAATCCTGAACGAGTAGATGAGGTCTTAAATGCCAATCCGAGTCGTGTCTTTTTTAAAGAGCGCAGACAGTCCGCGACTGGTTCGCTTGGATTGGAGCTGACACCTGAACGCTCTATTGCTGTAGACAGACGTTATGTGCCGCTTGGTTCTATGCTCTATATGCAGACGCAGGACCCCATCGACCAAATGCCGATCGAGAAGATAGTCTTTGCACAAGATACCGGAGGAGCCATCAAAGGTGAGATCAGAGCCGATATGTTCTGGGGGTACGGTCTCGAAGCAGAGCACAAAGCCGGAAAGATGAAAGAGCCACTTGAACTCTGGATCTTACTGCCGAGAAGTGGGGAATAGGAAATAGGGAAGTGGGAAGTGGAAAGTGGAAAGTGGAAATGGCGCTTTGAAAATAAAGACAACAGCATCCAAGCGCGGGACATTTGCAAGCTTTAGAGCGAAGCGATAAACGCAGCTGTGTCCCCACTATCGTCTATACGACTAATAATGGAAAAAGCAATTCAAAAGTAAGAAGCATCTGTATCGTCCATAAGAGTTGATAAAGGCAGTAGTATCGTCCAAAAAATCGATAACAAACATTAGGAATATCACCACATCATCCCCT
>JAUWRZ010000387.1 GCA_030610325.1 Sulfurimonadaceae bacterium
GGCACCTAAAACAGCTGTGATCAGTTGTACCTTTGTCTTACCAATACCGTTTGAGAAGTAGGCGAAGATACTGTACCAGGATAAGACCAGAAAAAACACGATCATATAGAGGTAGTTGGATGCACTCAGACCCAGATCGACATCACCTAGCCAGAGTCTGATGATATCCGGTGCAAGAAAATACATGATCGCAGCGAGGCCGATATAGGCGATCATCAATCTTACCATCTTAAAGAGTCTCTTCTCTATCCACTCAAAGTCGTTCTTCTCATAAGCCTCTGTGTACATCGACCATAAGGGGGTGTTGATGATGCCATGTATGATAGTGATGACACTAAAATATTTAAATAAGATATCGTAGGATGTGACGTGAGTGGCTCCTAAAAGATGGGCGATCAACATCTTATCTGTGCTTAAGATGATGAAAAAAGTCAATTGCAAGATAAAGAACTTGAGCCCCAGTGTAAAGATCCCTCCTACTTTATCACGCTTAAAGGTGCTCATCGATGGGATGAGTGCCCCGTGCTTTTTATAAAAATATAGAGACAGAACGATATTTGACAGGACCAAAGAGAGACCGTAAGCAAACGCGATATATAAGATAGTGGCACTGGTATAGATGATCAAAGAGTAGATAAGCAGGAGGGAGATACTTTGTGAGAGCAGTTGGTTTAAGACGATAAGTGAGGCGTTTTGGGTCGCATTATATAACGCGATGACAACTGAGAGTACAAAGTTGACCAGGATGAAGAAGAGTGATACCAGGACTATCATGTTTAGTGTCGGGTTTTCGAGGAGGGTCGTGTTGAACACAGCCTGCCAATCAATAGATGATGAGATGGTGAGAAAGAGCAGATAGACGATACTTACGCCGAGTATGAGCGTCCCGTAACCGGTAGATACATACTCTCTGGCTTCATGCTGGTCATCTTTGCTAAGACTTACGGAGACCTTGTTCTTGACGCCATTGACGATACCCAGGTCAAAAAAGAGGATGAAGTTGATAAAGGTGAGTATCACTGACCAGATGCCATACCTCTCAGTACCCAGATACTCCAACATAAAGCGGACGACTAAAAAGGAGATGAGTATAGCCGCTATCTTATAGATAAATGAGACGCGGATCTGTTGCTTTAGGTTTAGATCTCTAAGACTCATCGCTCAAATCGACTTTTTTGATGAACCTTACAGGGTTTCCGGCCCATATCTCATTGGCCGGGATATCTTTTGATACGACACTGCCTGCACCTATGACAGCGTTCTCTCCCAGTGTCACGCCCTTGAGGATAATAGTATCTGCACCGATGAAAGCACCTTTACCGATTCGTATGGGCTTGGAGTTGACGATCTTATCATGCTCTTTTATCCTGATATGAGGGTCCAGGGAGTGAAAGTCTGTATCCCAGATCTTACAGCTCCCGCCGATTCGTACATCATCTTCGATCACTATCTCAGTAGTGGCTACGAAGGTACTGTTGGAGATACCTACATTGCTGCCGATGCTTAATACTGCGTTCTCTCTGATGATGAACTGACAACTACTATCTCCGCCGATCGGGTTATAGACTTGACCGGAGTTACATCGGAACTTATCACCGATGGAGAAGAGACCACTGTTTTGTACGATGATCTTTCCCTGGATCTTAAAGTCTTTCTTAAAGCTCACCGCACTATTTCTCAGTATCATGCGGTTCCTGATATAGAACAGTTCTGTTCTAAGGTCTTTATAGGTACTTTTTAAAAGAGTCATCATCTTATGGTCTTATCTCCATCTCGGCATATGCTTTACACACTATTTATGCAGCCAGTAACCGACTAACCTGCGAGCTATTCCCATCATTAAAAATGTTGGCAAGTATTTTGGTGGACAGTTCTTATAGGCACATTTTGAGAACCATATCACATTCCCACCACCTTTTATACTGAAAAGGTGCTTGTAATAGTTCATCAGACTTCTATTTGACCGTAATCTTGACGAAGCACTCTCATTCGGATAGGTCTTGATCTTTGCATCAAAATTACAAAAGATCTTAAAACCACTGCTTACTGCTCTATAGGTCAGGTCCAGATCAGCGACTGTCTGTGGAAAGTTCCTGGAGTCATATAGGCCGATCTCTTTAAAGACACCTACGGGTATCAATAGACCACGACCAGGGAAGAGGTTGACTTCGTGTAGTCCATGCTGCTCTTTTAACGGTAGTGTATCGATGATCGGCAGGAACAGACCTCTTTTCCAGTCTCGTATCTCCCCACCATAGATGATCGCATCTGTCTCCTGGTCCAGCGCCAAGGCTCCTAGCAGAGCATCAGGGTGCTTTTTTGACCAGTAGAGCATCTTCTCGATGTAATCCGGCTCCGGCAGCGTATCGTCGTTCAGGGTCATTATGTAGTCGGCTCCATGGGTCATAGCATAGCGTACACCGATATTGGTCGCTTCAGCCCACCAGAGATCGCCTTTTTCTTTGAGCAGTATGACATCGGGGAACTCTTGAGTGATCATCTCAGCCGTCGCATCTGTCGAACCGTCGTCGACGATGATGACCTTAAAGTCTCTGATACTTTGTCTTGAGAGAGCCTCTAAATATGCTTGCGTAAAGGCTTTTCTATTAAATACCGGTGTGACTATATAGAGCATCTGACTTTATCCTTGAGTATTAAAACATAAGGGGTATTATAACCGGTTTGAGGAGTGCTCGTCTATATGATCGAGGGCAGAGAGGTGCCCTAAAGTCTCTCATCTGCCATCTTAGTTCATAGTGAACTCTTCTTCACAGTGGATGAGGTTTCGTTCCTCTTGTGTGATCTTCTCTTCGAGGTGGAAATGTTTGTTGAGGTTACTCATATCCATTAGGACCGGTACGACC
>JAUWRZ010000450.1 GCA_030610325.1 Sulfurimonadaceae bacterium
ACATGACGATCCCGATAATGTCGAAGCCAATATGGAAGAGTTTACGAAGATGAACATCCCTATGTGGATAAAGTACATATTTGTCTATCTGCTTGCGGCTACCTGGAAGTTTACCTACTATGCTCCAAATACCTTGCGCATACTGGAAAATAAAAAACGTCGAAAACTTAAGCAGCCTGAAGTCACAAAGTTCGAATATACGCCGTTTACGAAAAATGGAAAAGAGCTGTGGAAAAACTACTTTTTACCTTATGCAGGTGTGAAGTTCATCCTGATCCCATTGCTGTTTCTGCCACTGGGCGGCGAAGCGATGTTCAATGCCTTTATCATCACGGTGATAGCGGAGCTTATAGCCAATCTTCACTCCTTTATGGTCATCGTACCCAATCACTCTGCGGAAGACATCTATCAGTTTGACGCTCCTCACAAAAGCCAGGGTGAGTTCTACCTGCGACAGATCATGGGTAGTGTCAACTACAACACCGGCTCTGATATGATCGATTTTGCGCATGGATGGTTGAACTATCAGGTAGAGCATCATCTCTTTCCAAACCTTCCGTTAAGTCAATATCAGAAGATGCAGCCCATCGTCAAAGATATCTGTGCCAGACACAACCTCGAGTACCGACAGGAGAGTGTCTTTAAAAGGGTCTTGATGACAGTCGAGTTGATGGTAGGTAAGACAAAGCTTCTTAAAGTCGAAGGGATCTGATCACCTGCTTGCCAGCTGATCATTGAAGAAACTGACGATGCGTTCGTCTAACCAGTAGTGTGGCTTTAGCACGCTTCCGCTTACAAATCCTACATGCCCGCCGGATTCGTAAGCCTCTATCTTGACCCGGGGTGAGACATCCTCATCTTTCGGTAATATCTCCGGAGTCATAAACGGGTCATCAAGAGCATGGATTATCAGCGTATCGGTAGCGATCGTTCCGAGATACTGTTTTGCACTGGACTTCTCATAGTATTCATCCGCGCCGCTAAACCCATGTACCGGTCCGGTATAGACATCATCAAACTCCCAAAAATCCTTCAATCTTCGAACATGATGCTCATCGATACCTATCAGTGCATGCATATCATGATGTCGGTACTTCTCAAGCAGGGTACGTTTGAGACCTTTCATAAGCCGGTACTGATAGAACTTTGAGAAGCCCCTGTTCATCCTTATCGCACAGACATCAAGCTGCATAGGCGCTGAGACAGAGACAGCGGCACTCAGAGGAGAGTCCTCTCCCCACTCACCGAGTAGTTTTAAAAGCATATTGCCGCCAAGAGAGTAACCGACTGCAAAAAGTGGATGCCCCGGATAGTGCTTTACGAGACTCTCTAGCCACGCTCTGGCATCACCAGTCTCTCCACTATGGTATGAGCGTGCCAATCGGTTAAGCTCGCCTGAGCAGCCTCTGAAGTGCATTAAGACAGTGCTGATACCCGCTCTTGCGAGTGCGTGCATCATCCCCTGGATATAAGAGGAGTCGTAGGAGCCGTCAAGGCCGTGAAAGAGTACGGCGATGGGTGTCTTGTGCTCTTTTTTGGGTCTATGGTGCCAATAGCACTCTACAAAATCACCATCGCTTAGTTCAAATCGCTCACGTTCTATCTCAGGTGCGTCTTGTCTTCTGAAAAGGGCGGGGAAGAGTGTCTGTAGATGGCTGTTGTTCAGTCCGATAGCAGGTCGAAAGGGTGTGTATGTGTTACTGGTAAGTTCTTTAGATCTGTTCATAGACTTCTATACCTTTACCCAGGAGGATAGATGCCCTTTCTTAAGAAAAAGGGCATCTTGCTTTTAAGGCTTATGGTATAGAAAAGTGGGTGTCAGTATGCTTTAAGTGCCTGATTGATCTGGACATAAGCCTCGACAGGTGTCGACTCAAAATAGGCGATATTATGTTTCTTGGCAAACTCACGGGTCATATCCTGGACTTTTAGGAGATTAAAGCGGGGTGCTTTAGGGAAGAGGTGATGCTCTATCTGGGTGTTCAGACCGCCATAGAACCAGTGTACCAGTTTACCGCCTGTGAGAGAGCGTGAAGTACGCATCTGTAGCTCCATCCAGCTCATGTTCTCTACCTCTTCGACCGTAAAGACCTCACACCCCAGGTGATTGGTGATAAAACCGTAGGCCAACCAGACAGAGAGTGTGAGGTTGAGTGTGATAAAGGTCACCAGTGCATCAGCAAATGGTAGGATGTAGAAGACAGTCCCCCAGATGATCGGCCAGTGCAGAAGCATCAAAAAGAACTCACCATAGTTCTTGTTCTTGAGTGCAAAGCTATATGACTGATATATGAATGCCGGATACATAAAGAACATCGCGCCCCAGAAGATGAAGGGTTTATACTTTTTGATAAAAGGTGAGTTACCGCGATTGTTTGGCGTAAAGGCTCCATCAAGTGCCATGATGTCC
>JAUWRZ010000087.1 GCA_030610325.1 Sulfurimonadaceae bacterium
GTCTCAAAAAGGCGTCCACCATCGGTACTGACCGTCTCCCGGACCCGGTTGTTCTTACGCATCCACTTGATGACCAATGCGACTACTGTCGGAAGCAGCGGCATCATCACCAGAGCAAAGATGGAGAAGTGCTCAAGCAAGAACTGCGTACTTACCCATGGCAGCTGATAACCGCCAAAGAACATCGTGATGATAACAGCACTTGCGGTGTTCATAGCCACGTACTCACCCATGAAATACATCGCAAACTTCATCGCCGTATACTCGGTCATAAAGCCTGCGACGATCTCACTCTCACCCTCAGCGACACTAAAAGGAGCACGATTGGTCTCGACAAAAAGTGTGATGATGAAGATGACAGCGGCCAGTGGCTGTACGATGACACCCCAGGCCGGTAAGAATCCCAAGACTGTCCCGCTTTGCCACTGTACCATCGCATTGAAGTCTATGGTGTTGTAAGTCAATACTATCGCGATCACACTCAGGCCCAGCGGCAGCTCATAACCGATCATCTGCGCACCGGCACGTACGGCGCCGATCAGGCTGTATTTGTTATGACTCAGCCAACCTCCGAAGATGATGCCTATGATGCCTACCGCACCGATCGCCATATACCAGAGGATCCCGGACTCTATCGGCAGTGCCTGGATCCGAAGGCTCTCACCGTCGATGACTATGTCATCAGCAAAAGGGATGACCATAAAAGCCAGCAGTGCCATCGCAAAAGTGATAGCGGGCGCCAGCATAAAGAGCCAGCGTCCCATCTTGATATGCGAAGGGTAATACTCCTCTTTCATGACCAGCTTGATGACATCAGCGAAAGATTGCACGACACCACCAAGACGAAAACCGCCGACATTGGTACGGTTAGGGCCCAGGCGATCTTGGACAAGCCCTGCTACACGGCGCTCCAACCAGACAAGGACCGGGATCATCAGCAGTGCCAGCAGTGCGGCCAATACAAGGGTGAAGATCGCGATGACAATAGCAGCTGTACTCATGACTCTACTCCCTCAAGCAGTCTCACCCATTCTCTCACTGAATGAAGCGGCTCTTTACGATGGATCACCTGCTTACACCACTGCTCTATGCCATCTTCATTGACGAGTGTACCCGCGACCTCCGAATAAGCAGCCAGAGGAAGGACAAGATCTGCTTTAGCTCCGGTATGTGTCTGAAATGTCACGCTATGATCAGACTTGATCTCAGAAAAGTCATGATGATCGAAGCTCATCAGCAGTCCGATATGTTGTTTGTGAGGTAACGTAGTCTCTATTGCGAGCTGCTCGATCGCTTTTGCGTTCGCCGCACGCTGCGTGCTTTTCAGCCAATCATCACCAAAACTCTCATCATGGTAGCTCTCCATCGGGCAGACCAGTGTCGCGTTGAGTCTCTCGGCCAAGCTCATCAGCGATGAGAGCTCTTCTGTATAGAGATCAGGACTGGCAAGGATGACGATATCTTTGAGATGCATCTTTAACATAGTCTTCAGTGCTGTGATAGCTACATCCATCTCTACCGATTCTGCTTCAAAGATGGGCTCAAGCTGACGTTCTGTCTGCAGCTGCTTATAACTCAGGCGTCCAGTATCACAGATAAAGTGACCGTTGATCTGCTGGTTCTCACGAGGCCTGAAACGGTAGACGGTATCATCTTTATACTTCTCACGATTATGATCGATAAAGATGTTACACCCTTTGGCACAACCATGGCAGACAGATGGTGTCGAGGTCAGAAACCAGACGCGCTGCTTAAAACGAAAGTCCTTGCTGGTCAGAGCCCCGACCGGGCAGAGATCGACGACGTTCATCGCATACGCGTTATCTAACTTCTTACCCGGCATCGTACTGACACAGGCGTGATCACCCCGTCCGATGATACCAAGTTCATGGGTCTTGGTGATGTCGGAAGTAAAACGGGTACAACGCGCACACAGGACACAGCGTTCTTGGTCAAGCATCACCTCACTACCAAGGTCAATATGCTTTTTGTGATGTACTTTGTCCGATTTGGCTATATGCGAATCGTAGAGCCCGTAGTCCATATAGTAGTCCTGGAGCTTGCACTCACCGGCCTGGTCACAGATAGGACAGTCGACAGGGTGGTTGATAAGCTCAAGTTCAAGGATCTTCTGACGGGTGGCATCGATCTTCTAACCACGGGTACGGACTTCCATCCCCTCTTTTGGAAAGGTATTGCAGGCGATCTGCGGACGTTTCTGTCCCTCGATCTCTACCATACACATCCGACAGTTCCCATCCATCCCAAGGGCGTCATGGTAACAAAACTGAGGGATCGCAAAATTATTCTTGTTTAAGATCTTGATGAGCAGTTCATCTCGGGGTACGGTAAGCTCTTTACCGTCTACGGTAATGGTGATATCACTCATCGTGCACCTTTCAGGTAAGCTTCAAACTCGCCTCTAAACTTTGTCACAAAGGAGTCGATGACACCGGAGACCGCCGGGGCAAAGACACAGATGGTCTTACCGTTCATAGTCTGGCTGACATCAAGCAGGCGGTCCACATCCTCCTCTGTCCCTTCACCTTTGAGTAGTGACTCGACGATGCCATCTACCCAGCCAGTCCCCTCTCTACAGGGAGTACACTGGCCGCAGGACTCATGATGGTAGAACTCAAGAAGGTTCTTAAGCGCACTGACCATGCAGGTATCCTCATCCATGACGATCATCCCGCCTGTACCCAAAGTACTGCCCATCACACGCAGGTCCTCATAATCAAGTCTCACACAAGAAGCCTCTTGCGCTGTCAGGACAGGGGTGGAAGCACCACCGGGGATCACCGCTTTTAATCTTTTACCCCCTTTGACCCCTCCGCCATACTGTTCGATGTACTCAAGCATCGAGACACCAAACTCTGCTTCATAGATTCCCGGTCGGTTCACATGACCGCTAAGTCCAAAAAGCAAAGTGCCCGGACTGCTATCTGTCCCGTAGAGACGATAGGCTTTTGCCCCCTTTTTGACGATAAAAGGAACCGTTGCGATGGTCTCTACATTATTGACAAGCGTAGGGTTGCCAAAATACCACTCCGGCTCTTTTTGTTGCGGTTTAAGCCGAGGATGACCACGTTTACCTTCCATAGACTCCAGCAGTGCGGACTTCTCTCCACAGATATAGGCCCCTGCCCCACGGTGGATAGTGATATCAAGACGATAGTCATGTCCCATCACCTTCTCACCGATGATACCCTCTGCATAAGCTTCATCTATCGCTTTTTGCAAGATCTGCTGAAACTGATAATACTCACCACGTATGTAGATATAGGCATCATGTGCACCGATGGCGTAACAGGTGATGATGATACCCTCTATCAACAGATGCGGGTCTTTGGCCATTATCTGGCGATCTTTAAAGGTCCCCGGTTCACTCTCATCAGCATTTACAGCGAGGTAAGAGGGACCATCATGATCTTGAGGCATCAATGCCCACTTGTTACCTACCGGTGCTCCACCACCACCTTTACCGCGAAGACCACTTACTTTGATGATATCGATGATCTCTGTAGCCTCAAGAGCAAAGGCTGCATCAATAGCACTGTAACCACCATGTTTACGTGCTACTTGCAGGGTATGACTCTCTTTATGTCCGAACTTTCGACTGACGATCTTACTCTCTCTCATCTCAGTGTCTCCAGTATCTCATCGATCTTCTCAGGTGTCAACTCTTCATAGTAGACATCATTGACCTGCATCACCGGTGCCGTACCACAGGAGCCAAGACACTCTACCTGTGTCAATGTGAACTTTCCATCCGCACTACTCTCACCCGGAACGATATCTAATCGCTCCTGCAGATGCTTCAAGACCTCCGCTTTACCACACAGTGCACATGAGAGTGTCTTACAGAGCTGTATATGGTACTTTCCGACTGGTTCAAGGTTCAACATCGTGTAGAACGTCGCGACCCGATAGATCTCCATCGGCGGAGTATCGAGAAGCTCTGCTATCACTTCGACAGCTTCCATGGAGACCATCGACTCTTGATGCTGTGCCATCCAGAGACAAGGCAGAGAGAGCGCTTTTGGACTCGGATAACGCTCCTTCAGTGCTTCGATCTTTTTTAGGTTCTCATCGGTAAATACAAAACTCATCGGTCCATCTCCCCGGCGATTATGTTTAGACTTCCCAGTGTCATGATCGCATCAGCTACCTGATAACTCTCTATGATCTTCGGATAAGCCGCCATATGCACAAAACTCGGCGCTCTTACCTTTACTTTATAGGGGGTACCACTACCGTCACTGACTATATAGAAACCAAGTTCACCATTAGCCGCTTCAAAGGCTCCGTAATGTTCACCTTTGGGCACTTTGACCCCTTCATAGACAAGTTTGAACTGGTTCATCGCCCCCTCTATGGTGTTATAGACCGCAGCTTTTGGCGGCATGGTGATGCTATGGTCTGATACGTTATATTCCCCTTTTGGGATAGCGACAGCAGCCTGACGGATCACTCGCATACTCTGGAGCATCTCCTCAAAACGCACCATCATCCGGTCATGCGTATCGCCTACAGAACCGACGACCATATCAAAATCAAACCGGTCATAATAGTAATAAGGTGAGGTGAAACGCAGATCATAGGGTACACCGCTCGCACGCAGGTTCGGACCGGTAAAACCATAAGCCATGGCCTGCTCAGCAGTGACAGGTGAGACATCCTGGATACGGTCCTGATAGATACGGTTATGCTCGATCATCTTCAATGTCTGTGCGATCCCGACATCGACTTTATGCAAGATATCGTAGAGGTCTCCCCGCCAGCCATCATAAAGGTCGTGCGTCATCCCACCGATCCGCATATAGCTGTTAGTCAGCCTCGCCCCGGTCAGTTTACTTAGAAAATCATAAGCATCATTACGCGGGTTAAAGAGATACCAGTAGTTGGTCTGTGCGCCCATGTCCAGCAGCCCGGCCGCCAGACAGACAAGATGGTCGATGACACGGGAGAGCTCACTCAAGATCACACGGATAAAGATACCGCGATCAGGAAGGGTGATGCCCATCATATCTTCGACGGTCTTGGCATAGGCTATGTTGTTCATCAGTGCGGAGCAGTAGTTCAGTCTGTCTGTATACGGGATGATCTGGTTATAGGTGTGGTTCTCACAACTCTTCTCAAATCCACGATGCAGATAACCGATCTCACTTGCTCCGGCTTTGATCGTCTCACCATCGAGTGCGACAAGAGTACGGATAGTACCGTGACTGGCCGGATGTGAAGGGCCGAGGTTCAAGATCATCAGCTCATCACGCTCTTTATCCAGCCCCTTGGCATCCATAAGTGGCTGCAGCTCATCCATCATATCCTGTGTCTGCGTACAGTACTGGCCTTTGGTGATCTCATAATCCTTACGCAGCGGATGACCGACGAACTCATTATGGTTAAGGATACGCTTGAGCATAGGGTGGCCCTTAAAGACGACTCCGTACTGATCCCACACCTCACGCTCAAGCCAGTCTGCCACTTCATAAAGCGGCACGATACTGTCGACGCCCTCTTCAGGATCGGCTACGGCGACTTTCAATGCCAGGGTCTTCTCAAACTCACCGTGACGAAAGAGGTAAAGTAGTTCAAAACGTGTTGATGAAGGGTGTGCGATGTCCAGGTTGTCTACTGCTGTGACATCGAGCAGGAAGGAGAAAGCCATCTCATTACGCAAGAAGCTGACAGCATCAAGAAGATCTGCACTATCAAGTGAGACCAGTGGCATATCTCCCATCATCTTGATAAACGTTGCTGATCCAAACTGATAGATCAACGGTTTTGCGACACTATTCGTCATCAAGCTTGCCTTTATAGTCTTTGTTTCTTACTTCCATCGTCGGTTCTCTCCAGAGCTGTTTCTGGATGTCGATGACCGCATCGAGGATGCCTTCCGGTCGCGGCGGGCATCCAGCTATGTAGATATCTACCGGGATGATCTCATCGATCCCCTGCAAAGTGGTATAGTTATCATAGAAGCCGCCTGTCGAGGCACACGCTCCCATACTGATGACCCACTTCGGCTCCGGCATCTGGTCGTAGATCTGCTTCAAGATCGGTGCCTGCTTGTAACTGATGGTCCCTGCGACGACAAGCAAGTCAGCATGTCGGGGAGAGAAACGCAGTACCTCAGCACCAAAACGTGAGATGTCATACCGACTTGCTGCGGTAGCCATAAACTCGATGGCACAACAGGCTGTCCCAAAGACATAGGGCCAGAGTGAGGATTGGCGTCCCCAGTTGATGACGGCATCGACTCTTGTCGTGACGATCGCATCACCGAGGATATCACTGTTACTTAAGTCCATCTTAATACTCCCGATCTGTAGACATAGATAAGCCCTCCAATAAGCAGCCCCACAAAGACGACCATCTCCATCAGACCAAACAGCCCCAGCTCACGCAGGTTCAACGCCCATGGAAACAGAAAGAGCACTTCGACATCAAAGATCAAAAATATGATACCCACGAGAAAGAACTTGACCTGAAAGGTATCGGATGAGTCTTTATGGGTCAGACGGACTCCCCCTTCATAAGGTTCGTTCTTACGGACATTGTCGCTTTTTGCGCCAAGATAACGGGTAAGATGAAATACGAGGGGCAGAGCGATCACCAAGACAGCGATCATAGCAGAGGATAAAAGGAGACTTCCGGACATCTTGTTCTCTTTTCTTATTATTGCAATATAATATCCAATAGTTTGTTATAGTTTATTTCAAATAGTGTGCAAACCTTCAACAATCTCGCGATACGTAACCCTCTAGTCACCAACGATCATCATCATGACCTAAAAGATACTCTTTAACAGCTCCGTATAAAAGATCAGATAAAGTAAGAACAGCTGAATGACGACGATGAGCCAATAAAGTAACAGAAACTTCACTTTAGATATCTTATGATCGAACAACTGCTGTCCAAACAGTGCTCCGGGAGAACCGCCTGCGATAGCCAGAGTGTGTAACAAAAGCTCAGGAGCACGCTGCCAGTGACGGATGGCACACAGTTTATCCAGACCATAAAGCAAGAACGTACCCACATTCACAGCGATCAGATAACTCACGAGCGGATGTAGTCTCAATTTAAACATAAGCAAGAAGAGAAGAGCCGCTGACAAGAGCAGCGTAGGGATCGCAAAACGCTTATAGGCGCTCACCCCCTCTCGCTTTTAAAGCGACACTCACCCACCGTGATCGTCTTTCCTCTGCCTATCTCACCTTTCACATAGGTCCAGGTCCCTTTGGGATCTGCGTCCCCAAGCTCCTCTTCGATGATACGAACTGCATCACTCTCGACTGTTGGCCGCCAGATCTTCTCATAAATATATTGTGTCAAAATTTTCATGCTATGATACTGGCATATTAATGGATAATAACAGTTTAAATCCCCTCTATCACCAGGAGAGCACACCAATATGTATAAAGAGATACTGAAAAACTTCACCATCCTTTATGTCGAAGATGAAGACGATATAAGACGCAATGCCGTTGAGTATCTGCAGCGTATCTGTAAAACGGTGCTTGAAGCCAGCAATGGAAAAGAGGCTATCAAGGTCTGGCAGGAGCATCATCCCGACATCATCATCACCGACATCAGTATGCCAAAGCTAAACGGTCTGGATATGGCGAGATACATCCGTGCCACCGATACCGACACTCAGATCATCATCGCCACTGCCTATACGGACACCGAGTACCTTATGCAGGCTGTCGAACTGCAACTCGTCAAGTACCTCATCAAACCCATCACCAAAGATAAGCTCATAGCAGCCCTTGACCAGTCCATCAAGTTCATCGAAGA
>JAUWRZ010000414.1 GCA_030610325.1 Sulfurimonadaceae bacterium
AGAGTGTTGAGTAGCCACCTGCTTGAGATGACGGAGCTTACAGGCTTGAGAGAACGTCTACCGCGTACCCTTAGCGGTGGGCAGAAGCAGCGGGTATCACTCTGCCGGGCTCTGATGCGACGTCCCAGACTCTTGTTGATGGATGAGCCGCTCTCTGCACTGGACCCGCTTATGCGTACGAAGCTGCAGCACGATATCCTGGAGCTGCATAAAGAGTTTGGTACGACGACGATCATGGTCAGTCATGACCCCAGTGAGATCTATCGTCTCGCTGGTAGGGTCATCGTACTAGATAATGGCAAAGTGCTCCAAGATGGTACGCCTAAAGAGGTGTTACTCAAAACACAGGGGAGCCAGAAGTTCTCACTCACCGGTGAACTGCTCGATATCATCAAAGCAGATGTCATCCATATTGCCGTAGTCGCTATCGGTCAGCAGATCGTAGAAGTCGTACTTGATGAAGCGGAGGCAGCTGCTTTTAAGATCGGTGAGCGGGTCCAGGTCAGCACGAAAGCGTTCTCTCCGTCATTAAGCTCTCTGGGCTCTTAGCCCTCTGTAAAAGTAATTCTGCTATAAAGCAAGACAATAATACAAAACTCTCTATCACAGTTCTATGGATCGATGGATATTGGGTATAGATAGATCATTACAGAGGCTATGTTCTGGTCATCAGAGATAAGGTTAGGATAAATGGCATTTTTAGAACAGATAGTCCGTAAGTCTATCTTCATTCCATTGAAGATATTTGCAGCTGGAAAGACCTATTGGCTCTTCTCCCTGTCCATCATGCTCTTTAGCTTTCGTGAAGCTATCGCATGGAGGTCTGGAGGTCTGATCGCAGAGTATGCACAAGCACAGCTTCAAGTGACTTCACTCTCAGAGTATGAGATGATGTTCTGGAACGCTGTCGGACCCTCATTTGCTAACGGAAGCATACTGTTGGCACTCTTAGGGGTCGTCGTACTCTTTATCCTCTTTTTTGTGAGGTTGAGCGAACCTGGACATGAAGGAGGTATCGGCAAGGAGAAATACTTCATACTGTTTACCCTGCTCACGGTGGTCGGGATATCGGCTGCAAGTCTCTACTATCAAAACGAGAGTCTCGGTGTCAAAGAGAGCGACTACGTCATCGAAAGAGCACAGGTACAAAGTAGTGAGATCGAGCGTCTTAAAAAGAGAGTCAAAGCTTTTAGTGGTGAGGTAGAGAGTGTCAGAGTAAGCATCGCGATCTTGAAGGGTAAGGGTGTAGAGGATGCTTTGGGTTATTTGGAGCAGGCTGATCTTGAAAAAGGCACGAGCAGGGAAAAGGCAAAGGTATTTCTTCTCAAGGCGGGACTTCATCAGATAAAAGGTGACTATGCAGAAGCTGATAAGAGCTATGAACGCTCGATCGGTTTTGAGCGAGTGTTTAGCAACTCACTGGCTTATGCTGAGCATCTGTCTGGGCAAGACAGAGATCATGATGCGATCGAACAGTTAGAGGCGGCAGAGCAGGAGTTGACATTGGCGCAAGACCAAAAGGTGATGGTCCTGAACGCACTTGCAGATATCTACCGTTCGCAGAGAAGATCGACAAAGGCGGAAGCTTTTTATACGCAAGCACTTGAGATCAGCAGGGCATTGGCAAAGAGCGATCATCGTACTTATGACTCCTATGTCGCGATGACACTCAACGGTCAGGCTGGTCTTTACCGCAGATCAAAGAGGTTCAAAGAGGCAGAGGTCGCTTATTCCGAGGCTGCCGATATCTATAAGTCTCTTGAGAAAGCAGGTGTAGGTATCTATGCACCTGAGGTGGCGATGATCCTTAATGACAGAGCTGTCTTATATTGGACCCGGGATTGGTTGAAAGAGGCAGAGCTCTCTTATCGGGAGGCACTCGGCATCTATAGAGGTCTGGCTGAAGAGGATGGCAGTGGCTATCTTCTGGATGTCGTGATGCTACTCGATGATATGGCAGTCTTATACCGGGAGCAGGGGAGGCTGGAGGATGCAGAAGCCTCTTATCTTGAAGCACTTGGTATCTATAAGGGATTGGCTAAAAACGATCCTGCCAAGTATACGCCGGATATGGCGATGATCATGAACGAACTGGCCAGGCTATATAGTGATCACAACAGACTTGAGGATGCGGAGCGCTTTTATCGTGAACTTCTTGAGACTGTAAGGTCGATGGCTGAAGAGGATCCTCTTGTCTATAAGTCGGATGTAGCTATGACACTGAACAGTCTGGCTGTCTTGTACAATGATCGAAATAGACCACTTGAGAGTGAGCGCTCTTATCTTGAAGCGCTTGAGATCTATAGGACGCTGGCAACAGAGGAGCCACATATCTATAAGTCAGATGTAGCGATGATACTCAATAACCTGGCCAATCTATATAGTAATGAGAAGAGCCTCAAAGATGCCGGTATCGCCTACACAGAGGCTCTTGAGATCTACCGTGAGCTTGGAAAGTACTCTCATGTCTACGCGCCGGACATAGCGATGACACTGAACAATCTGGCTGTCTTACAGGGGAACCTGAACAGTCTCGAAGAGGGGGAAGCCTCCTACCGTGAGGCGCTCGAGATCTACCGTGATCTTGCAGAAGGTGATCCCCGTACTTATGAGCCGGATGTAGCGATGACCCTTAACAACCTTGCTGTCTTATATCGAAACCAGGATAGATTGGAAG
>JAUWRZ010000279.1 GCA_030610325.1 Sulfurimonadaceae bacterium
CAGTAGTTTAGCGAAGTTAGGATTAAAAACAAAATGAGTTGGAAAGATCGGGCCGAAGCCCAAAAAGGAGGAAGTCACCGCGTCATACAAGGGGAAGCAGACGCGGATGAAACAGATCAGGAGGAACGAAGTCCCGATCTGGGATAGTCAGTTATTTACTTAACAGCGTTAAGTGCAGAGTCGTAATCCGGCTCAGCAGTGATCTCTGGAACGATCTCTTTGTATGTTACGATACCGTCAGCATCTACAGCGAAGATAGCACGACAAGTTACACCACGAAGTGCACCGTCAGCGATAAGAACACCATACTCGTTAGCGAAATCTTTGTTACGGAAGTCAGAAGCGACAGTCAGGCTGTCGATACCTTCAGCTGAACAGAAACGGCCAGATGCGAATGGAAGGTCCATAGAGATGACTACAGTCTTAACACCTTCGATCTCAGAAGCACGCTTGTTGAAGTTACGAGTCTCAGTAGCACATACTTCAGTATCTAGTGAAGGGACAACGATGATAAGTTGCTTAGTACCTTGAGCACCACCGACTTCTACGTCTGCAAGACCTTGAGAGTTTGTTACTGTTACGACTGGTGCTTTATCACCAACATTTACTTCATTTCCAGCTAGGTTGACGATTCCGCCTTTGAGCATTGTAGTTGCCATTTAAGACTCCTGTGTTTTATTTTATGGCGAAATTCTACTTAAATCGGATAATTATTGTCTTAATTAGATGAA
The DNA here is from genome assembly GCA_030610325.1 of Sulfurimonadaceae bacterium. Lineage (GTDB taxonomy): Bacteria > Campylobacterota > Campylobacteria > Campylobacterales > Sulfurimonadaceae > BB26. Next base: position 732 of record JAUWRZ010000279.1, read on the forward strand.
AGTGGTTTTTGATTAAGCTATTTTAAAGTTTACTCTTTGGATTTGCTTGAAGAAGATCTAGATCGGTAAAGTCATCTTGCAGGTACATCTCAACGGCGATCCGTCCTATCATCGCAGCATTATCAGAGCAGTACTTTAACTCAGCGAGAAGAAGCTCTGCCTTGTGAGGTCTAAGTAGTCCTTCTATTTTTTCACGTAGATAAAGATTGGCACTCGCACCCCCGACGATAGCAAAACGGTGTGGTGGATTAGTCTTGAAATACTTTTTCAGCTTCTGTGTCAGATGGGCAACAGCGATCTTTTGAAAAGAAGCAGCGATATTTGGGTACTGCTCTTCACTTCCAGCTTGTACAGCCAATCGGACCGCGTTCTTCAGACCTGAGTAACTAAAAGCGATCTTGGGAGACTGAGAGAGTGGGATAGTGAACGGGTGGCTGTTCTCATCACCCTCACGTGCGAGCTTCTCGATCACGGGACCACCGGGATAACCCAGGCCCATCATCTTGGCACTTTTGTCAAAGCTCTCACCGAAGCTGTCATCCATCGTAGAAGCGACGGTCGTCATCTCTGTAAGACTTTTGACTTCGATCACCTGAGTGTGACCTCCTGATACGAGTAAGACAGTGAGAGGAAGGATGACCTCTTTCTCGATAAAGAGGGAGTAGATATGACCTTTAAGGTGATTGACACCGATCAGTGGGATATCCAGAGCTACAGAGAGAGCCTTAGCCATAGTGACACCCTCGACGAGTGTGACAGAGAGACCTGGAGAGTTAGTGACGGCTACAGCTTTTAACAGGGGTAGCCATTGCGTACACTCTTGAAGTATTTTTGGTAAAGCTTCGGCATGAAGTCGTGAAGCCAACTCCGGAACGACACCACCGTAGACAGAGTGCTCAAGCTCCTGGGATATCTTCTTATGGTAGATAAGCTTTTTTGTCGCTATCTCTGTGATGGCGATGGAGCTGTCATCACAGCTGCTCTCAATAGATAGGATCATTCTCTTCCCTCAGGGAAAAGGGGAAGGTGAAAAGGGAAAGGAGAAATAGAGAGATGCATCAAAGAGATTACTGGGCGATCAGTTTGTTGAGTATATAGAGTTGCATCTCTTTTTGCGGGACAGACTCTTCAAGTGCCTGGGAATAGAGCGCTGTCACCTCTTTATGGTGGGCATCATAGTCAAAAGGAGGAAAATGGTTCTTCCATGCCCTCTTGATACGCAGAAGTGCCATCCGGTCGATCAGCCACTCTTTAAAGACGAAATAGATCGAGAAGAAGAGACCGGTAAAGATGACAGAAGCGATGATAGCGACGTGGCAATCCATATCTGCCAAAGGGGCATGAAAGATCGCTGTAGCAGGCAAGATCAGTAAGGTGTGCCAGATGAGGGCAAAGACAAGGACAGCACGTCCGACACTGATACGCATACCGGGTATCTTACCTTCGAGCTTCATCCCGTCATCAAAGAGTTTATTGGCCAGAAGAAGCTCTCTGTAGAGCATGGGCTGTTCAGAGATCTTAAAGGTAAAAGGGAGGATCTTGTTGTCAATAAAGTCGTATATCGGTTGCATCGATTAACTCTCAATCATGATTTTTCATATTATAGCGATCTTTCTAGAGGTGCCCTACTGTTTGTTTGGATTTAAAGTCCATTCCTTGACCCACGGCCACTTGCCATAGCCGCTATCTGCATTGATGTGTCCGGCATCTTCGAGTACTTTCATGGGAATACCCAAAGCTTTTTGCAGGGCATTGGCTTCTTCTGTATCAAGATAGGGATCAGTAGTCGAAGTCACGAGCATCGCCTCTTGGGCATATAGGTCAGTTGGTGGAGAGACCGGGAAGAAGCTTTTGATGGTGTCAAGCTTGAGATCAAGGCGTGGAGGGGCGACAAGTAACACTCTTTTGACAGGGGATATCTCTCCTTCGTCACATAGATGAAACCAGAGGGTGCAGGCCATAGAGTGACAGATGACGGTATGGGGTCTCTGCTCTTCAAGCAGCTGCTTGATCTGCTTCATCCATCTGGCTTTGGTCGGGAAGTGTGGGTTATCCAAAAGTGGGAAGCTGACACTGCCGTAGTCCTGAGCGATCTCACCGGCCAGCCAGCTCTGCCAGTGTGGGTAGTCACTGCCTCCCCATCCATGAAGGAGCAGGACCTTCTCTCTCATCACAGGGACCTTTTGTAGTGACGGACTTCGCTGTCGATGGCAAAGACATCATCAATGCTTTTGGGTGCTGAGTCAAAGTGCCCGTAAGCATTGATGATACGCTTCGAGATCTCCAGAAAGCTGATCTCTCCGGCGATGAACTGTTCGATCGCCGCTTCATTGGCCGCATTGATGACGACGCCGCGCTCTGGATGTTGGAGTATGTCGTCTTTGATCTCCCAGATGGGGTAGCGCTCTGATGTGATCTCACGAAACTCCAGTGAACCGAGTGCGAGGAGATCGACCGGCTCCAGGATGGCTTCATCTACTTTACCCAGCAAAGCATAGGCGATAGGGAGCTTCATATCGGCATTGGCAAAGTGGGCGGTAGTGGAGCCGTCTGTGAAATCGATAAGTGCATGGATCATTGACCGCGTCTCTATCAACGCATCATAACGGCCCTCACCAAAGAGCCAGCGTGCCTCAAGCAGTTCAAAGAGTTTGTTTACCATGGAGGCACTGTCGATGGTGATCTTCTGTCCCATAGACCAGTTTGGATGTTTGAGTGCGTCTTCCAGCGTGGCGTGACGCAGTTTTTCCAGTGGCCAGTCACGAAAGGCTCCGCCGCTGGCGGTGATCTGCATACGGCTTACCGTTTTGTCCTGCTGTAGAAGATACCAGAGTCCGAAATGTTCGCTGTCGATAGGCTGGATCTTTGAGGTATCTACGAAAGGGCCGCCGGCGACGAGGGACTCTTTATTTGCGAGCGCTACTTTTTTCCCAAGTCCTATGGCTTTGAGTGTTGGACGCAGACCGAGAAAACCGACTAGTGCATTGACC
>JAUWRZ010000291.1 GCA_030610325.1 Sulfurimonadaceae bacterium
AGGGCAGGGCGATCCGTTTTGATAGAGAGTGGTCTTAGTCCTATAGAAGAGTCTCAAAGGACTCTGTCTGCCCATGCGGTGAGTCTTCTTGACATGAGGTTCATGTAGCTACGTGAGCGTTTGTGGTGGTGGTATAGATATCCTGCAAATGTTCCGAGTGAAAAAGAGAACATCGCCCCTGTGACTAGAAATAATAGATCGTGCATCGTGACTCCTTTTAATGATATGTTTGATCGCAATGGTTGTAGCGATCCCTCAAAATGTCATTAGCTTGCACAAGGCATACAGGCAAATGTGAGTTCATCGATCTCCTTGCTTATCAGCTTAAGGGCTTGAGTGAGTAACTCTTTTGGTCTTGTGATGAACAGTTCACCGGTCGTGAACTCAAATGTCGCTGCATCCTTTTCAAATTGCCAGTGAGCGATTTTCTCAAACACTTCAGGATGGACCCTGGTCAGTGTCAGGCCGTTTGCCTCTCCTAAAGCTTTGATGTGCTTTAGGTGGCGATAACGTCCTTTTCCTAACTTGATAGTCAGATCGGTGTCCAGTTTGATATGATCATCGATGACACTTCTCCAGGCATCTGGTACCAGATCCGAAGTGAAAAGGCTTTTAGCTTTCCAGTCGAAATGGTCCAATATTTCACCTCTGGCCTGCCAGTCGTCTTCACTATATACGATTTCGATAAGACGTTTGGATATCGTCTGTTCGCTGCTTGCTTCTCCGAAGCCAAGTGCATTACTTACAGCTGATTTTACTTCTAAGTCGCGTTTTGAGCTCTGAATGGCCTGAACGCATTTATCAAGGATCTCGGCGTCCTCATGATAATATGAGATATTGAATAGGTCTTCATCCTCAAACCCATCTTCATCTTTGAAAGAATAGTAGACCTCCTCCTGCTTGACCGAGTAGAAAAAATAGAAGTATTTTCCCTTATAGGTGATGATGGTGATCTTCTCGTGAGGGTCGATCTCCTTCAGATAATCCTTATCAAAAGAGACTCCGTCTGAGTGCCAGTATTCGTCTAGAACATGGTTGTTCCACTCGTCTAATCGCGTATCGATTTTTACGACATACTCATCCTTGTCGATGATCGTACCTGAGCCGTGAAAGAGTGAGTATTCGCCTCTACTGGTGTAGGTGTCATACTCCATGACGTCATCATCCGTCTCATGTATCTTGAGTTCTTGGCTGGTAAGCTCAAAGAGCTTCTGAGCTAACTCTTTTTGTGACTCCTGGTCTTCTGCGATATCCAGCATCTCCAGGCGATAGGGGCGCATGTCGCCATCAGCTTTTTGAAAGATGAGACCAGCGTCTGTGCTTCTGAGTAGCTCAAGGTTCTGATTCTCAAATGTTCTCTGTGTGATATCCTCTGTCATAGTAGATCCTTTTGTGTTTTTTTGATGCTAGGTTGTAGCTGCCTACTAAAAAAGTGGTGTGTGGTGAGAATATGAAGGCACCGAAGTGTCTTAGAGATGAAAATGGATTATGTCTGCGCCAAGTGACTCAGACTTCTCGATCATCGCGTCAAGCGAGGTCTTCTCTTCGTTCTCGCGATAGTCGACCGTGTCAATTATCACGTTTCCTTCGGATTCACCGGCGACAGCGTTTGTTCTAAGTAGTTCATCAAGCTGTGACGGCGTGACTTTAAACATCGTGTAGTTTCGTACCGGTATCTTTTCCCAGGTGTGATCGATCATATAGACATCACCATGACCATCAAGTCTGACGACGTGGATGCTAGTCTTGCGATCGTTTACAAACTTGACAGCAAAATCATCCTCATGAAGCTTACGACCAAAGGGGCGCAAGGCTGGTACCCCATCGATCGTGCGATTGGGATCCTCTTCAGTCTTTTGATAGAGATAGCTCCCTTTATAGTTCTCTGTGCAGACAACGAGCATATCGCCGGGTCTGATGCGGCCGCTGTGACGAGAATGCTGATTAATGTGTCGCATCTTGCGCCTCCTGTGTCTCTAATAAGACTGAAGCGATTGCCTGGTCTATCATCGTCTCGATACTGTTTGTCTCAAGCTCTTCTTGCGCCTTGTGGATCGAGGCCAGCAGCATCTCGGGATTAGGAACGTTGCAGCAAAGGCTGGATAGTAGTGTCTCGGCTGCATCTCTATGTTCATCGACATCAAAGAGGATCTCCAGGTCTCCAGTGATATCGCCGATATCCTCTTTTTCACTGAGGGTACCGTCTATCTCTAGTGTGTTGCCATCGAAAAAATCACTTGAGCTGACAAGGGCATAGACTGTGCTGTCGTCTTCGAGCTGGAAGACAAGCCTTTCGCCCCACGGGCTTCCTGCTCCGTAGTCCTTCTCTTCGATCAATTCGAAGAAGACGGCAGCCACCTTCTGTCCACAGATAGTCTCCACCCTGTCTATCAGGATGTCGATCTCTGCATCATAGCCGTGCCCGTGAGCATACTCTCTCCAGTTGAGGCCGTTGACACCATTGATCCTGGTCTCCAGGTTTTCTAGCTTCTCTTTCGCCTGTCTGATGACAGTGCTTGCGTGTGTCTCTTTCATGTTGGGTCCTTTTGATATTTTTTTGTGTTACGTGGGGGTTGTAGCGTTCATGGTCTATCTTTGCCGCTTGCGTGGAAAATGGCGGTCGTGATGGCCAGATCAATAAGAGCCATATCGCTATAGGGGAGGGAGCTGTAGGTGAGTGTAAAAAGTACGAATGGGTCACTCTGATAGAGCATGAGCAGTAAAGAGATAAGAGTGCCTTTCTTGTAGAATATCTTACTCTCTCTGGGTTATACTTTTTGTCATGAACCCAAGCGGGCAGGGCAGTCGCAAGACAAATCTGAAGTCTGGTCCCTGTATGGATCTGCACACAAGATGCTGATAAGATTCTATTCCTGAAGAGAGTCAATATCTGCACCTCTATATGGAGGTTACGACAAAACTTGTCTACTGACATCATAGAAAGTGTTGCTGGTGAAGGTCATTGCATAAAGTGACGAGATAGTCGATTGGTCGAGTAGCACTGCTTTCTCTTTCAGTGATTGACAAATTCGACATATGCTCTTTACGCTTTTCTTCATAGACTCAAAAAGTAAAGGGGATATATGGCCCCTACCAACACCAAATCCACATCTTATAAGACCATGATACATCCAACATAGAGACCTCCTTCTTAGGATACACACATGAAAAAAGCGATGATATATATCCCACTGCTCGTTCTATTACTCCCACCCATACTGCTGGCAGAACCGGTATTCCATAACTCTAAAGCGTTCATCGAAGCAAGTAAGAACGATAAGAGTGTGAAGAAGGAGATGGACGACTATCTCGAACTGACCAGAAAGATGCTTACCGATGCCGAATTGACCGATGGTCTGACCTATCTTCGTCTGAGTGATTGTCTTGCAGGCCATGACGATGGAGAAGTGCTTAAGTCATTTAGAAAAGCTATCCTCCAGGACATCGAAGAGAACAATATGACTACAGCCTATAAAGATAGTCAGGCAATCGTCCTGTGGTGGCCGATGACGATGGCGATGAAGGTGTCAGCCGGAGAGACCAGCAGAGAGGATGTCAAAAAGATGTTCGGATGCAGTAGTGCACATGACACGCTCATACCTAAGATGACTCCGTCGAGCGCTGGG
>JAUWRZ010000181.1 GCA_030610325.1 Sulfurimonadaceae bacterium
CCCCCATCAAATGATTAGGAACCCCATGAGACCATATCAGCGTTTTCACAACATAGAAGATGATTTTCGTGCTCCGTATGCCCGTGACCGTGACCGGGTGATCCACTCGGGAAGTTTTCGTAAACTGGAGTATAATACCCAGGTCTTTCTAAACCAGGAGGGTGACTTCTTTCGTACCAGATTGACTCACTCCATTGAAGTAAGCCAGATCGCCCGCTCTATCGCATCACAGCTTGGATTGGAGGAGTCTCTGGCCGAAGCGATCGCACTCTCTCATGATCTGGGCCACACCCCTTTTGGCCATGTAGGAGGAGATACGCTTGACCGCTGTCTCAAAGAGGTAGGTTCAAAGAACGGTTTTGACCATAACTATCAGAGTTTTCGTGTTGTCACCCTGTTAGAGAAGCGTTATAAGCAGTTTGACGGCCTCAACCTCACCTTTGCGACACTAGAGGGGATCCTCAAGCACTCCTACCCCTATAAAAAACCATTTCTAAGTGCAGAGATAGATGAACGTTTTGATCTCTCAAGCCACCCCTCTCTTGAAGCGATGGTCGTCGACCGTGCGGATGAGATCGCTTATCTAAGTCATGATATAGATGATGGTGTCAACTCTGGACTGATAAGTTTTGATACGCTGAAGAAGAGTCGTCTTATCGGTGAGGTCATAGAGAAAGTCCATGATGAAGGCATCGATGAGGAGGAGGATGAGATGTTCCGTTATCGTTTTAGCTCCCATCTCATCAACCATCTGGTCTACTCCCTGTTAGACCACTCCAAGCCGGGTATCATCAATGGTGAAGTCACGCCTATTGGTTTTGAGGCTGCTCTGGAGACAGAGATAAAGCGATTGAAGAAGCTGCTCCATCAGGAGCTCTATCAGCATAAACAGATAGTGCGAAAGATGTATGCCGGTAAACAGGCTATTATCGGTCTGTTTGGTGCGCTTAATGAGGAACCGAAGATGCTACCGACTTACTATCACAAACAGTTTGACAGGCGAGACAAACGACGTGTTATCGCTGACTATATGGCTTCGATGAGTGATAGGTATGCGATGAAGCTGTTTAATGAGATCTACGGAAGATAAGCAGTTTAGAGTCTGTGAGTTTTTAGTTTTTAGTTTTTAGTTTTTTAGCCGGCCCCAAGCCGACTAAAGCATCACTGTTTCAACCCGATCAACGTCTGCAGAAGCTGATCAGAGGTCGTGATCGTCTTACCATTAGCCTGGAATCCACGCTGGATGATGATGAGTTGAGTGAGTGATTTACTCAAGTCGACATTGGAGGCTTCGAGTGCTGAGGACTGGATAAAGCCACGTCCTGCCGTAGCAGCCTCACCGATAATAGGATTACCGGAGTTAGCGGACTGCAAGAAGACATTACCGCCATCTGCTGTGAGTCCCTCGTTATTGGCGAACTTGGCCATAGCGATCTGTGCAAGACCAAAAGAGCGTCCATTGGAGAACGAACCTACAAGCGTACCACTCTGGTCGATCCGGATCCCAAGTAGGTCACCACCGGTAAAACCATCTTGTGATATCCCTGATGTGGAGGACTTGGAGTCAAAACTGGTCATCCCGTCAAAAGCATTGGAGGTACCGAAGGTAAGGTTGACCTGCTGGTTGGGAGCAGAACCGTTGTTAGCGGTAAACGAGAGGTTTGGCGGCGCAAAGGTCGCGAGTGAACCGTCATTATTAAAGCGTATCTGACCCTTCTTCTCGTTTAACGGTGGTACAGTATCGATGCTTGCGGGTTCAGGGACATTGATGGTCATAGCCCAGGTGCTTCCCGTTGTCGTATCGACATCTGTCTTACGAAATTCCATTCTCAGTGTATGTTTGGTCCCGAGTGAGTCGTAGATGTCAATACTGCTTGAATGCGTCGCTGCATTGAAGGCCTGTGAGATCGCCTGTCCGGTCGAAGTCGCCGGAAGAGCAGCGTTCATCGCCTGCATACTACGGGTAAACAGGATGTTCTCTGAAGTACCGGGTACGGAGAAAGCGGTCATCTTGATACTCATATCGTTCACACCCGATATATTGGAGACCTCAAACTTACCTTGTTCGTTGATGATGACGGTCGGTGACCCACCTATATCAGCCGCTGCCTGGTTCTGCATCGCTTCACGCAGATCGGCTATGGTCAGAAACTTTTTGTCTACATCGGTAGTCGTGTCTGCACCTGTCGGACTGTAGAGGTAGCGATAAGCTGTTGTGACGGGGTCAGCAGATGCAGTAGAGAGAGTAGTGAACCCACTGTTGTCTCCAGCGCCGATCGCTGTCAAACGTATGTTGTGACTACTGTCCGAGTCATCATTTGGGTTGGTCAGGACCAGTGTAGGGTTTAGCGGGTCGGTATTGTCTACAGAGGCTTCGATCCCTGTCTCTGCCGTACGTGCATTGATGGCAGCTGCAAAGGTCTGGGCATTTTGTGTCGCTGTCTGGGCTATGGGATTGGTCGTCGGTGTCGTACTGGTGATGTTTATCGGTGTACCGTCATCATTGGTGAAGGTCAGGTCAAGTGTCTGTGCATTTCCACCAGCAACGGCGACATCAGCATTTTGTGCCGATGAGATGAACGAGCCCCAGATACCCTGGCCATCTTGTAGGTTGAACGCTTCTCCACTATCATTGAAAAGGACACCAAGGCTACCGGAAGGGATAGTGTTTCCAAGGGGATCTATTGTCGCACCGTTAGTGTCTGTGGCATAAGCCGGTGTGAAGTTCTCGACATTTGGTCCGGAATTCAGGTTTGCCTTTAAGACCACTTCATTGGTAGCATTTGCGGGTGTCGTCAGTCCGGGTGGGATCACGATGTTGGTGATAGGTGCGGTAGAGTCGACCTTTCCTGTCTCCTCATCACGCATCCAGCCCTGAGAGACAAAGCCGTTGTTATCGACAAAGTTTCCACTGGCATCAAATTTAAAGTCGCCTGAACGGGTGTATTTATAGGTACTTCCGCCATCAGGACTGACGATAAAGTAGCCCTCCCCCTGAATAGCGACATCGGTGTTCTTATCGGTATTTTGGATGGAGCCCTGAGAGTGTATACGGGTGACTGAGGAGATACTAGCACCCAATCCGACCTGCACAGCGTTCTTACCACCAAGTTCCCCTTGTGGCGCAGTAGCGATCTGATTGGTCTGTGCAAGCATATCGGAGAAGTTGGCTCGAGAGTATTTGAATCCGGTGGTATTGACATTAGCTATATTATTTGACTCGACATCCATAGCGATCTGGTGTGCCTGAAGACCGGAGACGCCTGAAAAAAGTGATTTTAACATTTTAAATCCTTTTACGTTAGTAGGTATTTAAAGCAAAGAGCGTTCCAAAATCTCACTTTAAATGTTATAGTCCCTGCAAAAGGACACGCTGGCTCTCTTCAAGCCTGACTATTATGCATACTGCTCTGATCTATAAGACCTATCCATCCATATTTAGGGCTTTTTGAATAAGCTCATCTCCTGTAGTGACACTTTTGGAGTTGGCATCAAAGGAGCGCTGCAGGATGATAAGCTCTGTCAGGCCCTGGTCCATACTCACATTCGCACCTTCGAGTCTTCCACTGTGGATGTTCGCACCCAGGACATTGTTACCATTGACATCCTGGTAAAAGATCGGTTTTCCGCTGTTCGCACTCTCTTGAAAACGGCTTCCGTTTATGCGGTTGAGACCCTGGTCATTTTGAAAATGGTAAAGGGCTATCTTACCGACAGCACTGCTTCGTCCATTGCTGAACCCGGCGATGATATCAGCGTTCTCATTGATCCGGTATCCGAGAAGGTCACCCCCTTCAAAACCGTTGGCATCAGAGGAGAGTGTAGGTTCTGTCTCACTTACATTTGAGACGACACCGGTAAAACCGCTTCCAAGATCTACATCTACCGGTGTACCATCATTATCGAGTGCTGGCATGGTAAAACTTAGCAGACCACCGCTCTCATCAAAGATAGCAGAGCCATTTTGGGTATCGTAGACGATCTCTCCATTATTATTGGTCGTAGTGCCTACGATATCCCAGGCAGAGCCGCTTGAAGGTTGCGGTACGATCTGGGTGAAGTCAAGTCGCAGACGGTTATGTTCACTGCTTGGTGAGATGACGTTGGCACTGACTGAACGAAGGATATCATCAGTCCCCAGGTTTCCCGAAAATGTAGCCAGTGTCGAAGGCTGGACAGGAAACTCCAGGGTATCAGGAAGCAGAAGTGACTCCTGGGCAGCTACATCAGCGATAGCGATCGCATCAAGCTGCTCTGTGATGACACCATCACTGAAGTTATTGCCCATGGTACCAAGTACATAGTGCCCATCACCTGACACAAGGCTTCGTTCGCTATCAAAACCGAATGCTCCGGCACGGGTATAGAGTGTCTCTCCGTTCCCGCTGATCCCGAACCATCCATCACCTTCGATAGCCAGGTCAGTGTTTCTATCAGCAAGAAGAAGTGAACCCTGCTGCATCATCATAGTAGTCGACTGGACCCGTACTCCTTGACCTATAGAGTCTGTTGTCGGAGCACTGGATGTGCCGAGGACCTCTTCGAAGATGGAGGCAAACTCTGTCTGGCTTCCGCGAAAACCGACCGTGTTGATATTGGCCAGATTATCCGCGACGACATCAAGACTCTGTTGATGAGCCTGCATACCCACTACGCCCGTATAGAATGCCTGGTTCATGACTAGTATACCTCGTAGATGGTGTCAAAAGGTACATAAGAGGAGCCTACTTTTGCCAGTGCCTCTCCCTCATCAAAACGGATCGACTCTATCGGGTAGGAGCCCAACTTGGTCGTTCCTGATGTGCCATCACTACCGACATAGTTAGCACTGATATGGTAAAGTCCCGCTTCTGCCGGAGCTCCACCGACGGTGACCCCGTCCCAGGTGAAGTCCTGGGTGCCTTGGGTACTGGCAGGGACCTCGATAGTCTGTACGAGAGCACCGTCTCCATCTCGGATCTCTACCTGGCCACTGGCTATCTCTTTGGGGAAGAAGATATCAAAAGTGCTGTTGGCACCTTCAGAGTCAAGCGTGACGGTGTCACTGCCAAGATCGGCCATCTTTCCGATAGCAGCGATCGTGGAGAATTGCATACTCTCTTTCATGGATGCTGCCAGGGCCTCAAGGGCTTTGTTGGTATTGTCAGTCGCTTCGAG
>JAUWRZ010000478.1 GCA_030610325.1 Sulfurimonadaceae bacterium
AAGCCAATACAAATCTCAGCGAGGCACGCGATGAGATCATCGCTTTGACATCCAGAGTCCAGCAAAGTGCAGAACTGGAGGTCGAACTTGCACAACGTATGAGCAGTCTCTCTGAAGATGCCAATGAGGTCAAGAACGTTTTAGCTGTCATCTCAGACATCGCTGATCAGACCAACCTCTTAGCCCTCAACGCAGCCATCGAAGCAGCCCGTGCAGGAGAACATGGACGGGGCTTTGCGGTCGTCGCAGATGAAGTCAGAAAACTCGCTGAGCGTACCCAAAAGTCATTGACCGAGATCAATGCTACCATCAATGTCATCGTCCAGTCTATCATCGATGCCAGTACTCAGATGAACAGCAACTCTAAGGAGATCCAGGCGCTTTCAAATGTAGCGTCAGAGGTAGAAGAGAAGATCAATATGAGTGTAAATATCGTCGATGCCGCTGTCCATGCAAGCGATAAGACCGTGACAGATTTCGAGAAGACAGGTACAAGCATAGAGGCCATCGTCTCTCAAGTCGCCAGAGTCAATGAGATCTCTTCAGAGAACGCCCGCAATGTCGAAGAGATCGCAGCTGCTGCTGATCACCTAAACTCCATGACCGATGACCTTCACAACAGACTTGAGCAGTTTCGTACCTAAGCAGGTACTCCTCACCTGCTCCACTCTGCATAAAAATAGGCCACTCTTCTCAGGAGTACAAGAGCTCTCTTTCCATTTTCTATCATCTTTCAAAGAGCATCATAGACAACGGCTCTTAACCACTATTATTGTTCCATTTAGTATCATCTACGTAGAAAATAAGAACAAATTTTGCCAGATTATCACATTTTTGGCACTTTATACTATTATCAGTTATACAAATAGTATTAATACCGGAGCGTTGAGATATGAGACTGTTTCACTTCTATAGCTTTTTTTTGAGTCTGCTTCTTGCTTCATCACTTTTACATGCGTCCGAGCACCTTCAAAGCGAGGAGAAAAGTGATCATGATGTGCGCGTATCTCACTGGAGCTATAAGGGAAGTAACGGTCCTTCATACTGGGGTGATCTCGATGCGTCCTATCAGGACTGTAAGATCGGTAAACGACAATCACCTATCAACTTTCAGACAAAGTCACCTACTTATGGAGTCTCTGATGCCGGTATCTATGTGGATTATCATGAAGTCGAACTCGATATCATCAATAACGGCCATACTATCCAGGTCAATATAGCTGATGGCAACGAAGCTATCATCAACGGTAAGAAGTTCACGCTCTTACAGTTTCACTTTCATGCACCCAGTGAACATACCATCGATGGTAAACCGGTCCCGATGGAAGCACATCTGGTCCACAGGGCTGATGATGGTGAACTGGCTATCTTGGGTGTGATGATGCAAGTAGGCAAGTGGAACAGAGTCATCCATAGACTATGGAAACATATGCCGCCAAAAGCCAACGCTCATAACAAGCTAAAGAACGTAAAAGTCAACGCTATAGATCTCCTTCCCAAGTCAAAAGAGCACTATCACTATCTAGGTTCTCTGACGACACCGCCGTGTACACAGATCGTAGAGTGGTACGTACTTAAAGAGCCTATCTACATAGATGCTTCACAACTAAGGGAGTTTCAAGCACTTTATGATGCCAATGCACGTCCAGTCCAAAGCTTGAACAAACGTCCCATATTAGAAAAATAAGAGAGGCCATACCATGAGACTGACCACCAAAATACAACTGAGTTTTAGTATTGTCGTCACTGCCATCATCATCCAGTCACTCATCACTTACTCTGGTATCAGCTCCATTGGCGATGAACTTGAAGAGATAGCTGACTATCAGGTACCTTTGAACACACTGGTCATGGAGCTGGAGAAAGATATCCTCAAGGAGGAGGTGTTGACCTATCAGCTCCTCTTCTACTCTGATGATGTCGACTCTCAGAAGTTCAACCAGATAGAACACGCCATCGCAGAGATAGAGACAGAGACAGATAAACGCTTGAGGCAGGTCGATGAAGTGATCCTCGCAGCCATAGGGCATACCCATGAGGCTGAGATAAAAGCACAGTATCAACTAATAGGTTCTATCTTCAAACAGATAGAGACCCATCAAAGTGCATTTAAGAAGACGCTTACGGAACTTGAACACGATCTCTCAAATACCGATCATAATAGACTCGAAGAGCATCAAGAGA
>JAUWRZ010000124.1 GCA_030610325.1 Sulfurimonadaceae bacterium
GCTCTTCGCCGATATGAAAGCACTTAAAGAGGAGAGCGGACTGCATAGTGTCCTCCTTCTCCTCACAGATATCATGAAAGAGGGCTCACAACTGCTGGTAGTCAGTGATGATGAGCATAAGGTCGAGTCTGCTTTTGAGTGTAGCTTGGAAGGCTCTCAAGTCTGGCTTGATGGTGTGTTGAGTCGTAAAAAACAGGTGATCCCTTTTTTACAACCGCAGTTCTAAGACGCTAAAAGAGTATCTTCTCTTTTTAATGATAAGGTATGAACGCATACCCACTGTTCTGTAGTTCGATCACACGTGTGATCGAGTTCCTGACAGTGCTGACATAAGGAAGCAGGTCCTCTGCGTCATATCCAAATCGCTCAAGGGCGATACCGCATGCCTCTATCTTGAGATCGTAGGTATCGACTAATACTTTGAGCCGTTTTTGGATCATCTCTATTGTCTCCTCTCCACTCTCATTATCCATGAGCGGTGTACAGCCTGAATGAACGGTCAATACAAACTGATAGGGGATCTTCTTCTCTTTAAGTTCCTTAGCGCTTTGCTCTATCAACCATATACGCGATCCGACATATCTCATGTCGTCCGAAGCACAGTCAAAGACCGCTTTTTGTGTATCGGAGTGGGCAAAAAGTGGTGAGATGAGTAATATTAGACTTATTAATAGAGACTTCATGTATATCCTTTGGAAGATTATTATATGATCAGATCATAGAAAAATGAAAATATAAAGTAGTGTTTTACATTTTGAAAGTATATAGATCTTGTTCTTAATCCTGTATATCATCTCGATCTCATAGCTCTATGGGTGGTCTTGCTCTTTACCGTTCAGACCTCAAAGAGACAGATGGCAAAGGTGTAGACTGGAGCAAATATCGCTAACTTTTAACAGGAGAGGGAAAGATGGATAAAGAGGTAGTAGAGCGGGTCAAGAACGACCCGAATTTCAAGAGACTCGTAAGTGAACGCAGCAAGTTTGCCTGGAGACTGACGATCGCTATTTTGGTCGTCTATTTTACATTTATATTGACAATAGCGTTCAGTCCGGGCTCACTTGGTGCGCCAATGAGTGAGGATACCGTCACATCGATCGGGATCCCGGTGGGGATAGCGATCATCATATTTGCATTTATCCTGACGGGTATCTATGTCAGACGTGCCAACAGTGAGTTTGATGACCTTACGGCCAAGATCAAAGAAAATGTGAGAGGCAGATAGATGATGAGCCGTATTTTTATGTTTTTAGGACTTTCATCTGCGATGCTTTTCGCAGCGGGTGCCCTCGAGGGTGAGGTCGAGCAGCAGGCATTGAATATCTCTGCCATCGTCATGTTCTTGCTGTTTGTCGGCGGTACACTCGGCATCACTTATTGGGCAGCCAAGCGTACCAAGACAGCCAAGGACTTCTATACTGCCGGTGGCGGTATTACCGGTTTTCAAAATGGTATGGCCATCGCGGGGGACTACATGTCAGCAGCGTCGTTCCTCGGTATTTCCGGCCTTGTCTACCTTAAAGGATATGATGGCCTTATCTACTCCATCGGTTTCCTTGTCGGTTGGCCGATAATCCTGTTTCTCATAGCTGAGCAGCTTCGAAACCTTGGTAAATACACCTTTGCTGATGTCGCGTCTTACCGTCTGCGTCAGACACCGATCCGTATACTCGCAGCCTCAGGATCGATCGCTACGGTCATCCTTTACCTGATCGCACAGATGGTCGGCTCGGGTAAACTCATCCAGTTACTCTTTGGTCTTCAGTATGAGATCGCGGTCGTCCTTGTCGGTGTCTTGATGATCCTTTACGTCACATTCGGCGGTATGTTGGCGACGACATGGGTACAGATCATTAAAGCATTCCTCTTACTCTCTGGTGCGACCTTTATGGCCATTGCCGTCATGGCACACTACGACTTTAGCTTTGGCGCGCTCTTTGCGACAGCGACAGAGATGAAAGGTATTGAGATCATGAGTCCGGGCGGACTGGTCAGTGACCCTATATCGGCTATCTCGCTTGCAGTGGCTCTGATGTTCGGTACCGCAGGTCTGCCACACATACTTATGCGATTCTTTACTGTTGGGGATGCGAAAGAAGCGCGTAAATCAGTCTTCTATGCGACCGGTTTCATCGGTTACTTCTACATCCTGACCTTTATCATCGGATTTGGTGCGATCGTCATGGTATTTAAGAACCCGGAGTATCTTGACCTCGCCAAGCAGGCGATCGATGGCGGTTCACCTATTTTAGGTGGTAACAATATGGCCGCTATTCACCTCTCTCACGCAGTTGGTGGTGATCTCTTCCTCGGCTTTATCTCAGCTGTGGCCTTTGCGACGATCCTTGCGGTCGTCTCCGGTCTGACACTTGCCGGTGCATCGGCGATCTCGCATGACCTTTATGCATCCGTCATCATGAAAGGTAAAGCTGATGGAATGAAAGAGATGCGTATCTCCAAGATAGCGACAGTAGTACTTGGGATCATCGCGATCATCATGGGCATCATGTTTGAGAAACAGAACATCGCTTTTGTCGTCGGTCTCGCTTTTGCCATTGCAGCATCTGCTAACTTCCCTATTCTTTTCCTCTCTATGTACTGGAAGAAGTTGACGACACGTGGCGCAGTCATCGGTGGTTCGCTGGGACTGGCGACCGCAGTCATCCTTGTCATCCTGGGTCCGATCGTCTGGGTAGACATACTGGGTAATGCGGAAGCGATCTTCCCCTACAAGTACCCGGCACTCTTCTCTGTGACGGTCGCATTCGCCGGCATCTGGTTCTTCTCCATCACCGATAAGAGTGATGATGCAAAACGTGAACAAGAAGCCTATGAAGCGCAGTTCATCCGTTCACAGACAGGTATCGGCGCTGAAGGTGCAGTAGATCACTAAGCCTGATGGCTTGGTGTACAAAGAGTAAAGTCAGATCACGACCCACTTTCCTCTTTCCACTTTCCCATTTCCTGCGACAAAGGAGTAAAGTGTGAGTATTTTCGATCAGAGGCAGCTATTGGCCTCCATACACCCGTTCGATCTTCTGAGCGAACCTGCTCAGGAGAGACTCATCGAGCAGATGGATATCGCCTATTACCCCAAAGAGAGTGTACTCATCACCCCTACAGTCGAGGCTGTCTCACTAGACCTCATCATCAACGGTTCAGTCAACGAATATATCGACGATGAACTCCACGATGTCTATGGTGAGATGGACAGTTTTGATGCTAATGCTCTGATCTACGGCAAGACGACAAGTCAGTTCATAGTCGAAGAGGATGTGATCTGTTATGAGCTTCCTAAAGAGCATTTTATGGAACTTATCCAGGAGCATGAGGCCTTTCAGTCCTATTTCCTTGAGGACTTCATCAGTAAACATCAGAAATTAAAACAGCATCAGCAGCAAAACGATCTGACGCCGTTTATGGTGGCAAGGTTAGACGAGATCTATCTGCATGAGCCATGCATCGTCTCATCAGAGCTTTCTATCAAGGAAGCATTGATACAGATGAAGGGCCTTCATACCAGTGTTGGGATCGTCGAGCGTGATGGGATTTATGGGATCGTGACTGATACCAACCTTAGAGATAAAGTCATCATCGGTGGGGTCTCGACTGATAGTGCGATCGGAGAGATCGCCACCTTTCCGCTTGTCACCATCGATCATAAAGATTTCCTTTTCAATGCCCTGTTACTGTTTACACGACATGGTATTAAAAGGCTGGTAGTCGAATCCAATGGGCTAGTGGTCGGTGTGCTTGAGCAGATCGACCTTCTGAGTTTTTTTGCCAACCATTCGCATCTTGTGGTGATGCAGATCGAAAAAGCGGACAACATCGAGGAGTTGCATAAGATCGGAGAAGAGATGTTGCACCTTATTCGCTCACTGAACTCCAAAGGGGTGAAGGTCCGCTATATCTCAAAACTCGTCAACACACTCAATGCCAAGATCTATGAGAAGGTCTTTGTGATGAGTGTCCCCGAGGAACACAGAGAGGGCTGCGCACTTATCGTCATGGGCAGTGAAGGGCGGAGTGAGCAGATACTCAGGACTGATCAGGACAATGGTCTTATCATCGCTGATGATCAGGACTCGCAGACGTATGTACCTTATATGCAGCAGTTGAACCGTTATCTTGAGGTGCTCGGTTTTCCGCCATGTCCCGGAGATATCATGGTCACGAACCCATTTTGGCGAAAAAGTCTGCATGACTATAAAACACAGATCGACAGCTGGCTTGGGAGCATGGACCCTGAAGCGATGCAACAGTTGGCGATCTTCATCGATGCTCAGTGTGTAGCTGGTGATGTCACACTGCTTGACGAGGCGAAGTCCTATCTTTTCGCGAAGTTCGAAGGTCGTGATGACCTGATGGCACATCTTGCCAAAGCTGTACTGAGTTTTGAGACACCGCTTAGTCTGTTCTCAGGATTTGTCGTTAAACATTCTGTGCATAAGAACGAACTTGATCTCAAGAAAGGCGGTATCTTCGCCATCGTCCATGGGGTGAGAGTACTGGCACTTCAAAACAGAGTGACCGAGACAAACACGACTGGAAGAGTGAAGGCCTTGAACAATATGAACGTCTTTGATAAGGCGTTTTCGACCGAGTTGATCGAAGCCTACGATACACTGCTTGGGATCAGGATGAAAGCCCGATTGCAAGATAGCAAAGCTTTTCAGGACATCGACTATGTCGATCCGGGTGATCTAAGTAAGATAGAGCGGGACCTTCTAAAGGACAGTTTCAAGGTGGTCAATACCTTTAAGAAGTTCCTGATCTTCCACTTTCATCTAAATATGGTCGTGTGATGTTCGCCAGGTTAATGGAGAGAAGGAACCGTAAGAAGCTAAAGGATGATGCGTATGCGTATCTTTTTGAACCCTATGAGGGCGATGAGGTCGTCATCTATGATACGGAGACGACAGGACTGAACCCGAAAAAGGATGAGATCCTCTCGATCGGTGCGATCAAAGTCAAGGGGAACAAAATCTTGACATCGCAGATGTTCGAGCTCTTCTTACGACCAAGCGGGCCCATCAGTAAGAAGAGTATCGAGATACATGGCATACGTCCCTGCGACCTCGATCAGGCACTCTCGCCGGAGGAGGGGATCAAAAAGTTCATCGAGTTTATCGGCAATAGACCGCTGGTAGGTTATTACCTTGAGTTCGATGTCGCGATGATCGACAAATATCTGAGACCATGGCTTGGTATAAGGCTTCCCAACCAGAAGACTGAGGTCTCCGGACTCTATTATGATAAGAAAGTCGGACGTATCCCTCAGGGAGATGTCGATCTTCGGTTCGAGACTATTATGAGAGAGCTCGATATCCCAAATATGGGACAGCACAATGCGGTCAATGATGCGATCATGACAGCGATGATCTACTTAAGACTGATCAATGATGCAGATATTCATTAGAGGTACCCCTGACTGGGCTGATAGCAGAGGTAACGGTGAAAGAAATATATAAGCGTAGTAACCGGTTTTCACACTGTTTTGTGTTTTCGAGCAGATAAGCTGAAACTCCCCTAATATTTCAACATTACTGTTACAATTAACGCAACAAAAAAAGTACTTGGTTATCATAACGCCAATAATTACCCAGGAGAGAAGATGTCAGAGACACCAAAAAGAGCAGTATTTCAACCAAACCGCGAGTTTTCCAAAGATGCACGTATCAAGAACATGTGTGAGTATGAGGACCTGTCCCGCTGGGCAGAGGAGGACTATGAGGGTTTCTGGGGTCACTATGCCAAAGAGAAGATCGACTGGATAGAGCCTTTCACGGATGTCCTTGATGAGAGCAATGCGCCTTTCGTCAAATGGTTCGAAGGCGGAAAGCTAAATGTCTCTGAACAGTGCGTCGACCGTCATCTGGATGTCCGTAAGAACAAAGCAGCGATCATCTTCGAAGGTGACCGTGGCGATAAGCAGATGGTCACCTATCTTGAGCTTTACTACAATGTCAACAAGATGGCCAACCTGCTCAAAAACGATTTTGGTGTCAAAAAAGGTGATCGTGTCATCATCTATATGCCGATGATCCTCGAATCAGCTTACGCGATGCTAGCTTGTGCACGTATCGGTGCTATTCACTCCATCGTCTTTGGCGGTTTCTCTGCTGAAGCACTGCGTGACCGTATTAAAGATGCTGAAGCAAAAGTCGTTATCACGGCTGATGGTGCTTACAGAAAGAACAAGCCTTATATGCTTAAGCCGGTCGTCGATAAGGCACTAGAAGGTGATACTCCTGTCGAGAAAGTGTGTGTAGTCGAGCGCAACAACGAAGAGATCAACTGGGTCGCAGGACGTGACTACTCATATAATGAACTCATCAAAGACCAGTCTCCGGTATGTGACGCGGAACCGATGGACGCAGAAGACCCACTATTTCTGCTTTATACCTCAGGATCGACTGGTCAGCCTAAAGGTGTCCAGCACAATCAGGCAGGTTATATCCTTTGGGCACAGATGACGATGGAGTGGGTCTTTGATGTCAAAGAGAACGATACTTACTGGTGTACGGCAGATATTGGCTGGATCACAGGACATAC
>JAUWRZ010000046.1 GCA_030610325.1 Sulfurimonadaceae bacterium
AAGTCGATAAGGTCCTGGCAAAAAAGGAGCTGCTCAGCAGCCCTCTCTATAGCAATAACCTCGTAAGTCCTGATTTTAAGACCACTGCACTGCTGGTCGGCCTTCGTGATGATGAACGTTTCGATACTTTGCTGAAGCGTAGGAACACGCTGTCACAAAAAGAGAGAGAGCAGACGATCACAGAGTCTGAGAAGGTCGCTCTAGAGCAGGTCCGTACAGAGTTTAAACAGCACAGAGACAAGACAAGAGAGTCCGACCATCAGACCATCGATGATGTTCGCGCCATCATGGACACTCACCGTGATAGTGCAGAGCTCTTTCTGGGCGGTGTCAGTATGATCGCTGATGATATGATCAGTTTTGTCAAGTATGATCTTAAGACTTACGGTACGACAGCACTTTTACTCATCATGAGTGTCTTATGGGTAGTGTTTCGACAGCTTCGATGGGTCTTTATCCCAGTCCTTATCGCTTCTTTATCGGTCATAGCTACATCGGGACTTTTGGGGATGTTTGGGTGGGAGGTGACAGTCATCTCCTCAAACTTCATCTCCCTGCAACTTATCATCACGATGTCGCTTATCATCCACCTGATGGTACGCTACCGTGAGCTGCTGTGGCTTGACCCACACGCAGGTCAGCACTCACTGGTCCTGGAAAGTGTCCTCTCTATGGCCAGACCCTGTACCTTTGCTGTCGTGACTACCATCGCTGGTTTTGGCTCTTTGATAGTGAGTGGGATACTGCCGGTCATCAACTTAGGCTGGATGATGGGGTGGGGCATAGCGATATCTCTGCTGGTGACATTCCTGGTCTTTCCGGCTATCCTGGTCCAGCTTAAGGTCCGGCCGATCAGAGCTTCTGTCCAGTCCGGTCCCTCCTTGACAAAAAGCCTGGCACACTTTACGGAGCGTCATGGAAAAATCATCTTCGGAGTAAGTTTGATAGTACTTCTTTTTGCACTTTCCGGAGCGACGCAGCTACGGGTGGAGAACAGTTTTATTGACTATTTTAAGAAGTCGACGGAGATCCATCAGGGTATGTTGACTATTGATGAGCAGCTCGGAGGTACGACACCATTAGATATCATCGTGGACTTTCCCGATCTTCCTTCAGTGAGTATGCTTACACAGAGTGAAGAGCAGATGAGTGTAGAGGAGGATGAGTTTGATGCCTTTGAAGAGGAGTTCTCCGAGGCCGAGGATGAAGCGCAGTACTGGTTCACTTCGGAGAAGATGGCGAAGATCGAAGAGGTCCATGACTATCTGGAGAGCATCCCTGAAGTAGGTAATGTGCTCTCACTTGGAACGATGTTAAAGGTAGGAAGACATCTTAATGATTGTGATCAGCTAGACAATTTCCAGTTGGCACTGCTCTATAATGAACTGCCTGACGAGTTTAGAAAAGTCCTGCTTGACCCCTATCTCAGTATCGAAGAGGACCAGGCTCGTTTTGTCATCCGTGTCATAGACTCCAATAGGGAGCTTAGACGTGATGCACTGATAAAGAAGATCAGGCGTGAGTTGAGTGAGAAGGTCGGTCTGAGGGCTGAGGATATCCGGCTCTCAAATATGATGTTGCTCTATAACAATATGCTCCAAAGCCTCTTTGAGTCACAGATCCTTACGCTTGGTATTGTCGTGCTTATCCTCTCTGTTATGTTCTTTATCCTCTTTAGGTCATTAAAGGTGGTGATCATCGCGATGATAGCGAACCTTCTGCCAGTCAGTGTCATCTTTGGTCTTATGGGTTGGGCAGCGATCCCACTGGATATGATGACCATCACGATCGCTGCTATCAGTGTCGGGATAGCGGTGGATAATACCATCCACTATATCCATCGCTACAAGATAGAGTTTACCAGAGACAGTGACTATATCGCAGCCATGCATCGTGCACATAACAGCATCGGTTACGCGATGTACTACACCTCTGTCGCGATCATGATAGGCTTTTCAGTACTGGTGCTTTCGAACTTCATACCGACCATCTATTTTGGACTACTAACGGCATTGGCGATGTTGATGGCGCTCTCGGCAGATCTGCTGCTGTTACCTCGGCTTATCATCGCTATTCGTCCGTTTAAATGATCTTGTAAGAGCTGGTCTTTTAATGACATCACTCATTTGGCATCATCTTACGTGAGTGTGTGATAGCCGTCTCCCAGCACTTTTGCAGGTCTCTCTCTACGACAGCGACCACCTCATGGTCCAGCTCATCTTTGGCTACCTTCTCATGGATTATCTGCAAGATCTCCAAAGGCTTCAGGTTGGGACGGTAGGGACGCTTCTGCGCCAATGCCTGAAAGACATCAGCTACCGCGACGATCCTGGCAGGCAGTGATATGTCACGGTCTTTGGTATGGTAAGGGTAGCCATGCCCGTTAAGTTTCTCATGGTGCTGAGATGCCCACTGTGTGATCTCTTCAAGCCCCTCTATCTGAGAGAGGATCTGATGTGTGGCAAAGGCATGGATCTTTACTACATCGAACTCATCGGCAGTCAACTTACCTTTTTTGTCCAGAAGCTCATCAGGGACACGTAGTTTGCCCAGATCGTGAAGTAAGCCGGCGATCTCGATCTTCTTACAGACATCGGGTGAGAGGCCCATCCGTGTAGCGATGAAGTGCGCGAGTTTAGCTACATCCAGAGAGTGGTCGGCCGTATAGTGACTCTTGGCATCGACAAGGTAGGCAAACAGTTCGGCGATCTCTCCAAGTTCACCCAGATCGATATCCTTACTATCGAGAGAGAGCATATACTCGTTGAGGTATCGGTGCAGGTTCTCCTGTTCAAGGCTAAACCAGAAGACCTCTCTTTCAGAGACTTTCAAAAAGGTGTCGACCAAAAGGGGGTCAAAGAAGGAGCCGGAGAGCTCCTGTGCCTCCTGCCGGATCTTATGAGAGAAGGTGAGCAGTGCTACATCAGGTTCATTGATATGATGCTGTGCACATAGGGCATCGACACGGTCGACCATGAAGATGAGGTTTGACAACAGTGCCGTCTGCCTGTCGATCTCCATATCCTGTAAGACTTTGTAGTGGGTATGGTGGTAGAGGATGATATTACTGAGGTGTTTGAGCCTGGGAGAGAGGTTTAGCAGTTGGAAACCCCGTATGCAGTGGTTGTCCGCACCATCCCAATCCAGGTTCAGCATGATCTTCTCATGGATCTTACTGGAGGAGACACCACAATCATGTAGCAGTGATGCATGAAAGAGTCTGATCATCTCATCTCTGCCAAGCCCAAGCTCTTTTGCACACTCAATAGCCATATAGGCTACACGTTTACCGTGATCGATATCATCGACACCGACAAGGTCAAGGGCATCAGACAGGGCGTAGATAAGTTGATGCAGATTGGTCATGGAGCACTCCTGTCAAAGTGAGTAATTGACAGAGTATAGCGTGCTTTAGGTAAGAGTCAGAAATTTTGTTTAAAAGTAGTAAGTGACTTTTAGTGATCCCGAATCGACCTCTACTCCGCTGTTATCGACAGGAAGTTCTTTAGCCCGTTGATGGGCGTAGACGAGTTTGAGTTCGACATCATCAAACCTTTTGCCGACTCCGACTATGTAGGTCTGGTCAAACTCCATGGCATGGTGCTGTAGAGCGAAGCCATCCATCATGATGGCAAAGACCCGCTTGCCAAAGAAGGCCGCTCCATGTAGGAAAAATTCCTGATGCTCAAGTTTTGCCTTGATGCCTGCTGTGAAGTAGTGCTCATCTGCTTTGGCACAAAACGCATCGCTGCACTCATCGATAAGTATGTTTTTAGCTACTATGTTGACTCTGGCATCAAATGCACCGAGATCTTTATAGAGCTTCACAGCCAGATCTAGCTGATAGGTCTTCATGATGTCATAGCGACCATAATAGAGGTCACCACTGAGTGCGATACCAGGTGCGGTCTTATGGCAATATCCCAGGTTAAACACTTTGCCCCCATCGGTTGCTACGATGTTGTCTTTGACCATGATAAAGCCCAGATTGAACTTCTCTTTTTTGGAGATCTTGTGGTCAAAGCGCACCATCACTTTATCTACCTTCAGATCCTCACGTAAAGGGGGCTGATAAGTCTGTGTCAGACTCTTCTCATAGGCCAGCTGTATACGGTTTTTATCCTGGCTTGCCTGTAGGTGTATGGTACCTCTGTGCCCCTCATCTTTCTGTTTTGAGCCGCTGAAGTCAAAGTAGTCATACCTGAGACTGATGTGGTCATCACTGCCAGATGCCTGGACAAGTGTACTTAAAAGTATCCACAGTAGTAGTATCTCTCTCATGATATCCCTGAACATCTTAAATATTATGGGATTATAACTAAAATCATGTGAACAAATAATTATAGGTACCCTGTATGGATGTTCAGATAGTCACTGGAAGTTCAGATGGGGAGTGCTCAGGTGGAGTATGGAGCTTATGGCTAAGCAGTCACTTAGCCTGTTTGACCATCGCGATCAGCTCTGGCTTTTGTGTGTTCTGTACCACTAAAGTCGAACTTTTTATCTTCTGGGCGAGTTGATGTACAGCCATGGCGTAGTAGGAGCTATGGTTATACCTGGTGATGACATAAAAGTTCTTGGTTCCGTACCAGAGTTCATCATACTTCTCTCTGTTTAGTTTTATAAGTCGTACGGGATCATTGTAATCAAACTTCTCTCGGGGATAGATGCCTTTTAGGTTCTTCCGATGATACTTATGCAGGTAACCGGTCTTAAGGCGGGTAAATCGTATGCCTTCATATTTGACACGGGTAGCGACTGGTACATCTGTCTTCCAGCCACTTTGCTTAAAGTAGTTGGCAATACTGCCGATGGCATCGACAGGTTGACTGATACGGACTTTTCCATCTTTATCGAAATCTACCCCAAGTGTCTCAAAGTTACTGGGCATGAACTGGCCGAGCCCGATGGCACCGGCGAAAGAGCCATGTATCTCTCTGGGGTCGAGCATCTCTCTTCGTGTCATCTTCAGATATTCACGCAACTCTTTTTTGAAGAACTTATTTCTTCGGTTCTTCTCAAAAGCAAGTGTCGCCAGGGTGTCAAAGACCGGATAGTTTCCGGTATATCTTCCATAATAACTCTCTATACCTATGATGGCTGTGACATATTCGGGGGGTACACCATAGAGCTTTTCTGCTTTGGAAAGTGTCTCTTTATGTTCGTTCATAAAGGTGATGCCACCGATGACACGTTTCTCGTTTAGCAGTTTCTTCTCATAACGTGACCAGCTTCCGTGATAAGACTTTGGCTTTTTCTTTGTCGTCGTACTCTTTTTCTTATCACCGGTACTTTTGCTTTTTGGCTTCTTTTTGGCGATAGCATAGTACTTTAACGCCTTCTCCTGAATATCGACCTGTATGAAGAGCTGATTCAGGGCTTCGGCATTAAACCCATCCTCTTTAGCCAGTTGTTTGATGAACTCCTGGACGTTCAGGTTAGTCGTGTAGTCGATCATCTGTGGCTCTGTCTTAGCATGAAAAACAGATACGGCACCAAATAGCAGCGAGAGAAGTAGGGATCTTTTTAATATGTTCATGATATTCCAATGTAATCGGTTATATATAATGATACACAAAAAAGAACAAAATATTACTTAAGTCTGTGAATAATCCTTTTTTTTATAAAATAATTCAAAAGATATGTAAGCTTAGCTCTCCTCTTTTAGACCTGATGGGCTGACAAACTGGTCGTTTAACTTCTGGATGGACCGTTTACTCTCGGTGACAAGAGCGCTAAGTATCTTGACTTTTCGCTTACTCCAAGCAGGCAGGATGACTCGCAGCAGTGACTTCCAGCCCTTAGAGTAGAGCATGAGTGAACGTGCTATGTCGACATCCTTCTTCATCCATCTTTTGGCCATCATCCTAGCTAAAAAGCCACGGAGCTTGAAATGGGTCAAGATGATCAGGATGAGGATGAACGTGCTAGTCAGTGTGGCACCGGCAGTGGTAGAGTACAAGCTTGAAAAAGATGTCTGCAATAGTGGTGAACTAAAGCTCAAGGCCCCAATAGTCGCTGCGATACCACCGATGACGATAAGGTCTGTCCAGAGAAGATTACGACTAAGTGTCTGGTAGGCCTCCTGTAGTCGTGGTACCTTGGTCTTAAGTGACTCTGCTCTATCTTCGAGTGTCTTGATAATACGGTAAGCACGTTCGATGCTCACGCTGTCCATACGCTCATAGATGCGACCGATATCCTCATCTTTCTTTCGTTTGAGACGGTCTGCGACTGCAGAACCGGGAGTGAGTTCAGCTGCATCCTCATTGTAGATGGCATAGAAGTTTCCGCTCATCAGGCCCTTTTGTGAGAGGGCGCGCTGCCATGCGCCGATGACATCTTCGAGGTTGTCCTCTTTAGCCGTCGTATCGATCTGGTTTAAGATTTAGAGTATCTTATTGGCATCGCGATGCTCCATAGCAGTACCGACAAGGTGCTCGAGTGTATCGCGCATCGCACCGGGTTCAGGGTGTCTGGCATCAAAGAAGATAAGGACAAGGTCTGACATGTTGATGATGTGGTCTGTCATCTTTAAGATGGCATCTCTTTGACTATCGGCGTCAAAGCCCGGTGAATCTATAAGGATCTTCCCTTTGATGTGTTCAGACTTGAGTGTCTTGAGCTGTAGATAGAGGTTGGTACGATTACCCTCTCCCGGATCGACCTTCTTTATCTCTTCATTGATATTATAAAAAGGAAATCGGGGGTCAGCGTCGAGTGCCAGTCCGGGCAGGGTGGTGACAGCAGGGTTGGGACCATAACAGACTACGGTGAACTTGTCATCGATCGCCTGATTACCGCTGATCTGTACATCACTCTTGAGATAGTGGTTTATAAAAGAGGACTTTCCTGTCGAGAACGTACCCAAGATCGATATAAGCGGCCACCAGGATATATCACTGGTATAGGTCTCACTCCTATCAAGCAGACCGGTCTCATGGCCTGTCTTATCGAGTTGTTCAAACTTTTCCATCACCTCGATGAGTATAGGGTTCTCTTCTGCCAGGTGCTCTTTGATTCTATGGTAACGTTCCTCAGGACTCATATCTGACCTTCTCTGTTTTAGACGTCTAATACTTATATTATTAGATATAAGTATAGTTGAATCGTATGATAACGTCAATTCGCTCAATGTGAAGTGATGTTTTTACCCATTATGTATCTGTACTTATGAATATTGCTCTTAAAGCAGGTCACTTTCTCTTTTCCTGAGTCCATTAGCGATTATCTCAGTATAATATTCTCACTAAACACCCGTTGATAAGTACTACTGTCATGGGAGTCGGTATTATGATCAAGGATGTGTATGCGATCAAATATGGGTGTTCACCACTTCTTACCCAAAGTCGACTGTCGTTCCCTGGATGCGTTGATACCCTATGTCGATCAGGTCCTGGATGAGAAGAGTGCCCATCTGCATATAGGCACTGTAGGACTCCCGCGTTTTAAAGAAGATGTCCTCAAGTGCATGGAGGTCTATTACCAGCTTTTAGGCAGAGATGATGCTTCGGCTGAAAGTAGTGATGAATGTCACTTCGATGGGCCGCTTCCACGTTATGTGGATAGCCTGATCCACTACTTCAGAAGAGTCGAACAGCAGGAGTTCTCCAATAATGAGGCTATGGTCCTGGAGTACTCCGGTGTCAAGACCATCAAGATCCGCTATAAACAGACCAACAGTGTCATCAAAAAACTGGTCAAGCTTGGTCTGCGTGACAGGGAGGTCCTTAAAGACCCTCTGTCGATCTTTCTAAAAGATGGTGCCCTGCATGACCTTGTCGGCATACTCTTCATCTGCTCGTACCCCTATGAGAAGGAGTGGGTCGCCCGGGCACTTTACAACTTCTTCGAATACAAACATCGTACTGATGATCATCTGCTTTACGGCTTTTATACTGTTAAGAAACGTAGTGGTTATCAGGCCCTTCACTGTGACCGGACGATCTTCGATCCGCGTTTTGATCGCGCCTGTGCATCCCTGCCGGAGCCTGATGCCTCCGCATCGATCTTTACGCTTCTTGATGAGGATGATGATGATATCAGTGTAATCAAAAAGTTGAAAGACCGTTTTAATGTCGAGATCCAGTTACACACGGTCCTGGAGAACGTCTGGGGTAATATGGAGCACTCCAACAGCTATGACATCCTGGCCAAAGGTGCGGGACGCAGTAGCGAGATCACTGTCCAGTGGAAACTGCTCTCGGACTCACTTAAAGAGCTTGAGTTGAAGTTTCAGCGGCTCCAGATGGAGACGGAGCAATCACGTTATAAAGAGAACAAAGGCCTGGGCTTTACTTTTATCTATGACATCTTAAAGGGTCTAGATCAGCAAGCTTATACCCGACTTGTCAGATCTGTTGAAAAGGTAGATAATCTGATCAGCCTCTTTAACAGCCATGAGTTCTCCCGCCATGATTATGTACAACAGCTTCAAGAGGAGATGCGCGACATCGATATGTATGCGTCTGAGCAAAAGGATATCACAGTGCGTGCCATCTGTAAGATACAGAGTGCCTTTATCTCTTATGGTCTTGCCAATCACAGTGACTTCTTCAATCCTTATGATATACGCGAGTTCGTTCAGAGCTCTCTGGACAACTATGAAGAGAGTCAGCGCTTTGTAGAGGCTCATCCGGAGGTCCATAAACATGATCTTGTCAATATCCTCTCCATCTATCGCTATCTGCGACTTGGGCAGAAATATGGACTTGGGCTTATGGACCCACCTGCTCATGTATTGAGCGGACGGGTAGTGCCGGTGATGGGGTTTGAGAAGGCGAGCCGCTATTTTGAGTCGGGTCTCTTGTTGCTCAACAGGCTAAGTGAGGATGATCTACACTATCTTAGACAAGACAGTACGGCCTATGTGAAGATCGTTCACCGGTTTGATATCATGGCACGTGAATGGGAGCTCTTCTCAGCAGAGGATGATACTGCTATCACGCAAGAGATAGCGCGATTTAGAGCACGTTTTGTCAACAAGAGACTGTTGCAGTATTTTAATACACTGCTCGATAGGAACAAGATCGATGATGTAGGTCTTATCGTCGACTTCTATGCTACCATGATATGGCATGGACTCTACCTGCCGATCGACTCTATCAAACAGATCATCAAATACTCCGGTTATGCGAAGATCGATAAAAGTGATCTCTTCTATTATGAACTGGCTGCCTACCGCTTTTTGGTCGTCCGGCGTTGTGAACTGCTTAAAGATTGTCATAAAGTATCTATATCTGCTGATCATGATAAGAACAAGATCATGCATCTAAAAGGCTACCATAGTGAGAACATGATCAACCTGCTTTTTCAGATAAAGCGTAAGGAGAGCTTTTACACCTTTGAGAAGGCGAGGATCCATTTTGAGCAGTTGACAGGTCTAGTCTTTAAGATCGACCATTTCAGTGGCTCCATCAGCCAGTGAGGATGAGGCATCAAGAGGAGTGTCGATAGACCTTAAGGCACAGATTATATTCGCTTGACCCTGCTCAGAGATGATCATCTCAGTAGCTGATCCTTTACTAAAGTCCTCTTAACAGATCCTCGATGTTTATTTAGCTATTCCGACTTGAATATTATCAGACAATGTAGATCTACAAAAATATTTTATCGTGAGGAAAGTAGCAGATTTGGCAAGATGATATAATGTGATTAAGAAAAGAGAGGGTGTCCTAATGTCTGTTTATGTTGGAATCGGTGCAAGTGCCGGAGGATTAAAAGCTTTAGAAGAGCTGGTCGAAAGACTTCCTGTTGATTCAGGGCGTATTTACATCATCGCGCAGCATTTGGATCCAAAGAAAAAAAGCTCTTTGGCTGATATTTTATCTCGACACAGCAGTATGCCTGTTTCAGATGCAGATATCGGGTGTGATTTTCAAAGCAACCATATTTATATAATTCCTCCAAAGTATGATCTTGTTACGAAAGACCAACGCTTTGTCTTACAAGAAGTAGAGACAGCACATCATACAAACACCCCTTCTATCAATACAATGTTGGAGTCCCTGGCGTTGATCAAGACCAAAGAGAGCATTG
>JAUWRZ010000257.1 GCA_030610325.1 Sulfurimonadaceae bacterium
ACTACGCCATCTATTTACTTATCATCAAGAAGTGGCTAAAGGAGGCTGATGATGAATTACGTGATCGGTGACACACATGGCAATTTTGATACCCTCTTGGCATTGGTCAAAAGACTTCCAAAGGATGCATCGCTTATCTTTGTCGGTGATCTCGTGGACCGAGGAGAACAGAGTGAGGAAGTGGTACGTTTTGTGAGAGAAAACGGACACCAGTGCGTCTTGGGAAACCATGAGGAGATGATGTTCACTTACAGTAATGATCTCTTTGAGGCTTATGAACATGAGACGCCACTGTCGCTATACAATGTCTGGTACAGTAATGGAGGTATCGATACACTGCTCTCCTATGGTGTCATCAAACTTGAAGAGGGTCGACCGGAAAAAGTATTTGACCCGGCACGAAGCCTAGAGACCCTAAAAGACGATATCCGGTGGATGGAGAGCCTTCCTCTCTATATCGAACTTGATGTCGAGCATGTGTCCGGAAAACCAGTGGTGGTCTCCCATGCTGTTGTCGCAGATGTCTGGCATCTGCGAGATATCGACTCCATGTCTGGTACCTTCAGCGAGATGGCTAATACGAATCGACGTGACCCTGATGAGGATTCTAAGGTCTTTAACATCTTCGGACATACTCCGGTACGCTGGGGAGTGGAGGTGCAGCCACATTTTGTCAATGTCGATACGGGATGTTATATGGATAGGGATGGCTATGGTCAGCTTAGTGCGTATTGTGTGGAGACGGGCGAGACGGTAAGCGTGAGCTATGTGAGTCCCGGTGAAGCAGGGCTGGGGTGACTAGACGGATCAAAGGCGTCTCTGCACGGGAGATATCAAGATGATCATGATAAATCCAGGTATGACCTCAATATAATGTATAAATATTATGATTACATCCATAATAAAGCTATAATATATTAAGACTTTATCCATAAGGTTAGCCATGACTACTTTAGAGACTCTACGAGCTTATCAAGAGAACTATCTTAAAATATATAAGCAGGCTTACAAAAGATATATTCACGATGAAGTCGACTTCACACATAGACTCAGTGGTCTCTTGGGTGCAAGAGGTGTCGGCAAGAGTACTTTCTTGTTGCAATACTTTGAGGCTTCGCCGATCGCTTATAGCAAAAGACTCTATATCAGTGCGGATGCGATAGAGGTGACAGACTCTCTTTTTGAGATCGCTTATGCGTTTCATCGTGAAGGTGGGGAGTTACTCATCATCGATGAGATCCATAAGTACAAAGGGTTTGAGAAAGAGCTGAAAAAGATCTATGATATGCTTGA
Source organism: Sulfurimonadaceae bacterium (assembly GCA_030610325.1). Classification (GTDB taxonomy): domain Bacteria; phylum Campylobacterota; class Campylobacteria; order Campylobacterales; family Sulfurimonadaceae; genus BB26. The sequence continues at coordinate 1,294 of JAUWRZ010000257.1, forward strand.
GCTCAAAGTGATATTCTCAGGCTCATCAGCACTTAGACTGGATAACTCAAAAGGTGATCTCAGTAGAAGAGCTATACTGTACTCTATGAAAGGTCTCTCTTTCAGAGAGTTCATAGAGATGAGAAAAGGCATCTCTCTTCCCTCATACACGTTAGATGAGATATTTGACTCGCATATAGAGATAGCGCACACACTTTTAAAAGAGATAAAGCCCTATGAGTTCTTTAAAGAGTACCTGGAATATGGTTTTTACCCTTTCTATTTTGAGGAGAGAGGTACCTACCTGGTAAGACTGCAAGAGACGGTAAACGCAGTGATCGAGGTAGATATTCCCTCCATCTTCCCTATTGAGTATGAGAATATCATCAATCTAAAAAAACTGGTAAAGCTGCTGTGTGTCTCCAAGCCTTTTAAGATCAACATAAAAGAGCTCTCTTCTAAAGTCGGCATAAAAGATTACCAGACACTTTACCGGTACCTGGAGTATTTAAGTAAAGCAAAGATCATCAACCTTGTCCGACCAAAGACAAGAGGGGACAATATCTTCACAAAACCGGAGAAGATGTACCTTTCAAACACCAACTTGCATTTCGCCTACTGTGATAAGCAGGAGGTAGGTACGCTTAGAGAGGTCTTTGTCATGAGTATGCTGATCGACGAATATAGACTCGAAGTACCAGGACAAGGAGACTTTTTGATAGATGATAGATATCTTGTCGAAGTCGGTGGTAAAGGTAAGAGCTATAAACAGATAAAAGATGTACAAGACTCTTTTATCATAGCTGATGATATAGAGATAGGTAGTGGGAACAAAGTGCCGCTGTGGCTGTTTGGGTTTTTGTATTAGATGAGTGAGGATTGGTTCCAGGCTGATGTCGATAGCAGCGATGCCATCTTGCGATATCTTGGAGCAGAGGAGGTCTGTTTGACTGAAAGAGTAGAACATGTTCTACTCTTTTTAAAGCATCGTATCCTATGATCAAGGTGTCAAACTAGCTCATTTGAAAAAGTACTCTCAACGCTTCGATCAGTTTTTTTCCAGATGTTAAAACTAAAGCTGTAATAATATGCTACAAAGGAATACGATGGTATATGATCTTTCAGGAAAATTGGTAGTAGCTGTATCTTCCAGAGCATTATTCGATCTTGAGACAGAGAACAAGATCTTTGAAGAAAAAGGTCTGGACGAATACTATAGATACCAACTTGAGAACGAGAACGAGCCACTGCAAAAAGGCACCGGTTTCCGGCTCATTGAAAATCTCTTAAAGATAAACAGTTATTTTGATGAGGAAGAGAGACAGGTGGAGGTCATCGTCTTATCCAAAAACAATGCTGCTACAAGCCTTAGGATCACCAATGCCATTAATGATCACGATCTAAACATTGTCCGCTCTGGATGGATCAGCGGCAGAGATATGTTGACTTATTTAAAAGCATTTAAGGTCGACTTGTTCCTATCGGCAGATGACGGGGATGTGATCAGTGCCATCCAAAGCGGAGTGGCAGCAGCGAAGATCCTGCCTTCACACCAGGAGATACACGATTCGCTTGGGGATCAAGTAAGGATAGCCTTTGATGGTGATGCCGTTCTATTTTCAGCAGCCTCTGAAGCGATCTATCAGGAGCAGGGCCTTGAAGCTTTCATAGAGCATGAAAAAGAGAACAGGACAAATCCTTTGGAAAAAGGACCGTTTGCAAAACTTTTGCTTACTATCTCAGCGATCCAAGAACTGTTCAAAGACAAAGTTTCTCCTATCAGAACGGCCCTCGTCACAGCCAGAAGCGCACCGGCACATGAAAGGGTCATCCGGACCTTGAACGTATGGGGTGTCCGGATCGATGAAGCGTTTTTCTTAGGCGGTTCGGAAAAATATGAGATCTTGGATGCCTTTGGTGCCGATATCTTTTTTGATGATCAGGATGCTCACCTAGATCTGTCCTCTTCGGTTGTCCCGAGTGCAAAAGTGATCCATCAGAGCATTGAGGACCTTAAAAGACAACTGTAAGGCAAAGGTGAAGACCATAGATCTCGACCGACAGAAAAAACGTGGAGAAGCCAAAAAGAAAATGCAACGATCCGCACACGAATATAATGAGAATGATAAAGATGTGATGATGTCATCAACAAAGGGTGCATCCAGAAGTTGGCATGAGCCCTGGTGTTGATGATCAGCATGAGGCATCCTTTGACTTGTCGATGACTTTTTCGTCCATCAACTCCTCCATCGTCATCGTCTTGCTGCCCACCGTCACTGTCCAGCAGTCGAACTCATCTATTTCGGTTGATTCTGCATCGGTGTTGACGCTGATCTTGTAGCGAGTGTCCAGGATACTCTCATCATCTTCCAGGAGTCTTTTTACGGCTTTATCGATCGAGCTAATATTCTCTATGGAATAATCGAACATCACTGGAATATGTTCGATCCTGCGAATTGTTACCTGCATGTTAGGTCCCTTTGATATTTTGTGTGTTTACATGGGGTTTGTAGCGCGACTATGGAAAAACGGTAGGGCAGGGTGTTTTTGAGGGAGTCCATACCCTTGAGAAGCCTTGGAGTCAGTGTTGATGCATGGCCGGTGACGCTATAATCTTCTTAGATGTCGGCTTAAAGGAATCAGTTATGAGAATCGCTATATTTACACAAAAAGGTGGAGTGGGTAAGAGTGCTCTTGCAGTCTCGTTATATGATTATTTTGATGATCTTATCGTCGTGTCAGACGACAAATCGGGAATGC
>JAUWRZ010000509.1 GCA_030610325.1 Sulfurimonadaceae bacterium
TAACAGCGAAACGAAGATAACGCTGGTCAAGACCATCAAAGTTCGTACAGTCACGGACCAGGATCCTCTGTTCAAAAAGAGCTTTATAGATCTCCGGTGCCCATGACGAACGTACCAGGATGAAGTTGGCATCACTTTTGTAGACCTTCTCAAACAGTGAAGACGCTTTAAGAATAGCGCGCAACTCCCGATACTCTTTTTTAAACCTGCTACGAGAGACTTTCTGATGATCTCTATCTTGCAACAGCGCCGTAACATAAGCTGCATCAAATGAGGAGAGGTCCCACATCGGTCGGATAAAGTGCGCGATGTTTTTTCGATGGGAGAAGATCGCCCCTACACGAAGTCCTGCACAGGCATAGAACTTGGTAAAGGACTGGATGATATAGAGCCTTTTATAGCTTTTGATAAGATGACGGACAGAGGGACGTGCACTAAACTCCAAAAATGATTCATCGATGATGATGTGACACTTCTGCTTTTTCCAGATACTAAAGAGTCGTTTGAGATCATAATATTTCCCATCTGGAGTCGAAGGGTTGACAAAGACGACCGTCGAACCTTTTTTTGGTACCTGATATAGCGATGTACGTCGGTCTATGAGTATGCTCTTTTTACTAAACTCTCCGGCACTGCGCGTATACTCGCTATAGAGCGGAGCATAGAGGTAACTTCTTTTGGGCTTTAGATACCTGAACAGTTCCATGATCGCACTGGAGGCTCCATTAAAGAGTGCCACCTCTTTCCGGTTCACCCCATAACGTGTTGTCACAGCCCCATAAAGCTCTTCGTAATGCGGATCACCATAGTTTCGGATAAGTCTCTGTGAGATGGGGACATCGACAACCGGAGTGACACTATTGATGTTTGAAGAGAAGTCGATGACCTCAGAGGGTCCACACTTCAACTGCCTGGCCGCCGCATAGATATCACCACCGTGCTTACCTGCTCTCAAACTCTGTCTCCTCTTCTCAATACTCTGACCTTATGTAACAACTCCCTATGGTGACGGTAACTCTTCTCACCCTTATGAGTTCTGTTTAACGTATAGATCTGTGCCGCAAGCTCTATCGAGACAAGAAGCATCTTCATGCTGATCTTCTTCGGAGAATGCTGATTGTAACTGTTCAAAAAAAGCTGCAAATAGCCTCGTGAACTTCCTCTTGTCGCCCAGACAAGGGCAGCTACGCCAAGATCAAATGCAAAACTCCCCTCTCCTGCATCGATGAAGTCGATGACACCTGCTTTACACTTGTGAAACAGGACATTATCTAAAAAGAGATCGGCGTGGATGATGCCATCACTCGCTGACTGATGACCTAGCAAAGAAGAGAGCTGTTTATAAAGGGCAAACTCTCTACTTTTGACGGAAGCGAGCATCAGGGCACTCTTCTCTCTTGGAAAGGCCTCTCTCTCACTTCGCATCTTCTTTGTACAGTGATGCATCACTGCGATGGTGCGTGCCAGACTCTGTAGATGATGACTCTGGACAGAGCCCGGTATCTCTCCCGAAAGGAGAGAGTAGAGATGCCATACCCCGCTTGATGCCAGATGTAAAGGGACGTTAAGACCACAGTTCTGTAGACGTTCTAGTAGTACCCGTTCATCCTCTATTTGAGATAGTGAAGCCTCCTCATAACGCTTCAGGATATACTTCTTTCCATCACTATGTACGATATAAGTGGTGTCGATAATGCCCTCTGTAGTCGGGACTATCTGTGTGAACTCATAGGTCTCAAAAAGATGGTTAGCCTCTTCAAGACTCAACACCGTCTTAACACCCATCTACGCCTTACACTCGTTCATGATGACCTTCCAATCCTCATCA
>JAUWRZ010000336.1 GCA_030610325.1 Sulfurimonadaceae bacterium
ATCGAGATGATCGTTGACGAGATGGAACTATTCGTCAAAAGCAAGATCTGAGCACCCTCCCTCCCGGGATGTCCAACTACTACGTCTACATGTTGCGTTGCAGTGACAACACCCTCTATACTGGCATAACCACTGACCTTGAGCGACGTCTGGATGAGCATAACAGCTCCCCAAAAGGCGCTAAATACACTCGAAACCGTCGCCCTGTCAAGATGGTCTATTCTGAGTCATGTGAAGATAAAAGCAGTGCTTCAAAACGTGAATACTCCATCAAACAGCTCTCCAAGAGAGAGAAAGAGGCGATGGTCGAGTGATCACCGATCAAAGCGAAGCTATCTTCTCTTCAAGTCGTGGATACTCACGCAGCAACTGCTGCATCCCGCCTATATCAAAAGCATCGACCGCAGCATAAAGCTTATCAGCATAGAGTGCAAGCAGATCGACTTCATAACTCTCCGACAGAGCATGGAGCAGCGATGCTACTCTCTTTATCTCAGTTATATTATTACTCTTTAATGCACTTGTCTGTACAGGAGTGATCTCCTCACTCATCGTCTTGATGATGATGGCCAGATTGACTTTGGCTTTGCGTGAAAGTGTGATCTCCTCTTCATCATCATACACAGCTATGGTCTCCTCATATCCAAGGAACTCACTCAAGGCTAAAAAGAGTTCCGCTCTCAATACAGGTTTTCTCAGGTAGCCATCGAAATCCTCTCGTTTAGAGCGCTCATAATCATCTTTCATCACTGATGCCGTCAGTGCGACAATAGGGACGTCAGCGATCTTCTTGATCTCAGAAGCAGCCGTATACCCATCCATGTTCGGCATTCTAATATCCATCAATATCAAGTCTGGCTTATGTACTTTATACTGCGCTATGGCCTCAAGACCATCAGAAGCACTCACGACCTCCAGTGCCGAATTCTCAAAGATATCTATGATGAGGTTACGATTATCAGCGATATCATCCACGACCATGATCTTAGCCGCTCTAAAGACGATGGAGGAAGCATCTACCGCAGAAGCCTCTTCCGGCCGATCTTTATACTGTACAGAAGCGATATCTACCCCAGGAAGATAAACACAAAAAGTGGTACCCTCCCCCACAATACTTTTAACAGAGATCTCCCCATCCATCATCTCACAAAGACGTTTGGAGATAGATAATCCCAGACCGGTACCGCCAAATTTTCGATTGTCTTGCCCTTCTCTTTGTACAAAGTCTTTAAAGATGTGTTCAAGCTGCTCGGGTGGTATGCCTATTCCACTGTCTTCGATCTTTATCTCCAGGTCTACCTTACTGTGATGGGTGTCACTTCTCAGTAACTCGATCTTCAACCGGATAAGGCCATGGTCGGTAAACTTCACAGCATTACCGATCAGGTTAAGCAGTACCTGACGCAGACGGACATCATCAAGTAGAAGGCCTTTAGGTGTAGTCTCATCGACATCGACGATCAGGTCCAGACCTTTGTTGCGAACACTCATCATAAAGATAGCACTCACCTCTTCACTCAACGCAAAGAGATCTGTCGGTCGCTTCTCTATCTCCAGCTTTCCGGCTTCTATCTTGGAAAGGTCCAGGATGTCATTGATAAGCGTTAACAGTGTACTACCGGCACTTTGGATCGTCTTGACGTATGATCTTAGACGTGGCTCTTTTATCTGATCGCCCAGAAGTTCTGTAAATCCGATGATAGCGTTCATCGGTGTCCTGATCTCATGACTCATGTTGGCAAGGAACTCTGACTTAGAACGGTTTGCGATATCTGCACTCTCTTTAGCTTCGATCAATGCCTCTTCCATACTTAGACGTTCCGTCATATCGACTGCGATAGTAAGCAGTGCCTCTTGCTGATCATAGATGATCGGCAAGATGGAGAGCATAAGCGCATGGACACTCTCATCACGTTTGAACCTGACGATCTTCTGCTCCACTTTTCCCGATGAATGTAATAGAGCCAGTACCTCATCACGCTCTTTTGGGTCGGCATAGAACGCTAAGATGTTCATATTTTCTAACTCATCAGGGGTGAACCCATAATCCTTTAAGGCCTGTGGGTTTGCCAAGAGTATCTTTCCCTCATAGTTCGTCACGATGACGTTCAAAGGGATGTTATCCAGAAGGGTACGCACCTGCGACTCACTCTGCTTCAATGAACTCTCTATCGATTTTTGTTCACTGATATCACGCCAAACGACATAGATAGCCTCATCGTCTTGATGACTTATCCGGGTCAACCCCACATCTACCCAGAACTCATTATCATCGATGTCTTTATGGATCCACTCGAAACGATGCGCACCGGCCTCAAGACACTTACCTATCATCTCTTCAGCTTTTTTATCTGAAGCCCGACCATCACTTTGCAAAGGCGGAGACCACTGCTCCGGTGTTGACTCAAGCAGCGCTGAGATATCTTGTAGACCAAGCATCTTTAATGCTGCTGCATTGCCATTGACGAACTTGCCGCCCTGAATGATGAGATTTCCATCCGACACCTTCTCAAAAAGGACTTTGAAGTTCTCCTTTTCGACATGTAAAGCATCTTCAATACGTCTACGCTGAGCGATCTCACGGCTAAGCTTACGGTTCCAATAGATAAAGGCAACAAATGCCGCTACTATCAAGACCAGATATTTCCATAAGAACGAGAGGTCCTGCGCCTCTTTCACTTTTACCTGTATCCACCTGTTCTTGATCGCTATGCGCTCTTGTTCACTGATATTATCAATAGCTTTATTGATAATACCCAGAAGTACGGTATCTTGCTTTTGAAGCAGGACCTGATGATCAAACTCATAGTCTATTTTCCCCGCGATATGGAGCTCATTAGGGTAGTAAGTCCCCACATAGTGCATGGCAATAGCCATATGCCCCAAGAAGGCGTAGGCTTCTCCCTTTTTTACCAACTCCAAAGCCTCGACGGCATCAGTTGTCTCTATGATCTTGATATTTGGCTTTTGGCTCACAAGGTAGTTATAACTAGACCAGTATTTAGGGACTGCGATCGTCTTGCCACTCTCTTCAAGCTCATCGATGTCATTGATGAAGGACTCATCATGTCTCGTCACAAGGACAAAGGGAAAAGAGGCAAAAGTATGTGAGGTCAGACCCAGACTTGACTCATAAGCATTCTTTCCGATACCCGGGACAAGATCGATAGTACCTTCTTTGAAGCTCTTCAGGACATCCGGCCATGAGGCAGATGGCACATAGTTGAAAGTCAGACCAGTCTGTTCAGTGATGTTTTCAAGGTATTCTCGTAAGA
>JAUWRZ010000126.1 GCA_030610325.1 Sulfurimonadaceae bacterium
AAGAATACATACTCCGGTTATTCTGTTTCAAAGAATGAAGCTACTGCTTGCTGATCTAAAAGATCAAGCTCAGCATGTGTCTTACCTATGACATTAGTGTAGCCTTTGGCTTTGAGGTTAGAGACAATGGCAGAACCAACCAAACCTCTATGCCCTGCTATATAAATCTTACTATCTTGATTCACTACTCTGCCTACTCGAAGTAATTCATGGTCTTATACCCACCATCTTGTAGATACTGGTCTTTTGTCATAAGGTGAAGATCTGATGCCATCATATCATTGACAAGTTCTTCGAGTTTGTATTCTCTACTCCATCCAAGTTTTGTTTCCGCTTTAGTTGGGTCACCAATAAGCAGATCAACTTCTGTCGGACGGAAGTAACGAGGATCAACACCTACAACCTCTTTACCAATCTCTACCTGGTAGTCAGGGTTGGAACAAGAAACGACATATGCTTTCTCATCTACACCTTCACCTTTAAACTCTAACTCTATACCTGCGTAAGCAAAGGACATACGTACAAACTCTCTTACCGGAGTGGTAACACCTGTAGCGATAACCCAGTCTTCTGGCTCATCTGCTTGTAAGATCAACCACATCATCTTGACGTAGTCTTTAGCATGACCCCAGTCACGTTTGGCATCAAGATTACCCAGATAGACCTTATCTTGAAGGCCAAGGGCTATCTTGGAAGTAGCGCGGGTGATCTTACGGGTGACGAACGTCTCACCACGTACTGGTGACTCATGGTTGAACAAGATACCGTTACAGGCAAACATATCGTAAGCCTCACGGTAGTTGACGGTGATCCAGTAAGCGTACATCTTCGCTACCGCGTAAGGGGAACGTGGGTAGAAAGGTGTCGTCTCACTCTGTGGGACCTCCTGGACTTTTCCATAGAGCTCAGAGGTAGAGGCCTGATAGATACGTGTCTTCTTGGTCAGTCCTAAGAGTTTGACCGCTTCAAGGATACGTAACGTTCCGGTACCATCAGCATTGGCGACATACTCTGGAGTCTCGAAAGAGACAGCGACATGGCTCATAGCAGCAAGGTTATAGATCTCATCAGGCTGAGTCTCCTGGATGATACGGGTCAGGTTCATAGAGTCTGTCATATCACCGAAGTGAAGCGTCAGGTTGACATCCTTCTCATGCGGGTCCTGATAGAGGTGATCAATACGGTCTGTGTTGAAAAGTGAAGTACGACGTTTGATGCCATGGACCTCATACCCCTTCTTTAAAAGAAACTCTGCCAGGTAGGAGCCGTCCTGTCCTGTGATACCTGTTATTAATGCTACTTTTTTACTCATCTATTACCTTTTAATCGCGTTTAAAATCATCCTGAAGCCTGACGATATCGTCTTCCCCCAGATAACTGCCTACTTGAGCCTCTATAAGGACCACATCTATCTTTCCGGGGTTCTCAAGCCGATGGACCTCTCCCAATGGGATGTAGGTCGACTCATTTGGCCTGACCAGTATCTCTTTCTCACCGACAGTCACCTTTGCCGTCCCGCTGACTACTATCCAGTGCTCACTACGGTGAAAATGTTTCTGAAGCGAGAGACGTTTGCCAGGTTTGACGACAATACGTTTTATCTTATAGTTCTCACTCTCTTCCAAGATGGTATACGTACCCCATGGACGGTGTGCGGTCAGGTGAATATGGTGCAGATCGCTTTTACGTGCTTTGAGCTCGTTGACGATCTTCTTGACCTTCTGCGAGCTCCCCTTCTTCGTCACCAACAGTGCATCAGGAGTATCCACGACGATCAGTCCATCCACATCGGCAAGGGTGATCAGCCTGTCACTGGAGTAGACGAAGTTCTCTTTCGCGTCCATAGTGATCAGGTTCTCATCCACACTGTTGCCATTAGCATCTTTCTCAAACTCTTCAGAGAGTGCATCGAAACTGCCCAGATCACTCCAACCTATGCTACTTGCGACCACTTTCACACGGTCACTCTTCTCCATCACCGCATAGTCTATGCTGTCTTCAGGGATATTGGCCATCGCCTCATGCTCTATACGGATCATACCGTCTTGAGTCGCTGACTCATAGGCAGCTACAGACGTCTCATAGATCTCCAGTGAGTGCTTCTTCAACTCATCCAGAAAGACTCCTGCTTTAAAACAGAACATCCCGCTGTTCCAGTAGTAGTTACCGGCATCGACATAACTCTGTGCTTTTAGGACATCAGGCTTCTCATGAAAGGCTTTGACATCCTCTCCATCCGCTTCGATATACCCAAAGCCGGTCTCAGCAAACTCAGGGGTGATACCAAAAGTCACAAGGTTCCCATCACTCGCCAGACTTTGAGCATGAGCAATAGCCTTACCATAAGCTTTAGTGTCTTTGATAAGATGATCCGAAGGCGTGACCAGGACTATCTCTTCAGGCTCAAGGGCCAGACAGGCCAGAGCGATAGCAGGTGCCGTGTTCCTGCCTACCGGCTCCAAAAGGAACTTGGCATGATCACCCTCTACTGCGACATCGAGCTCCTGCATCTGATCAACTGCCAGAAAATACTGTTCAGCATTGGAGACGATCATCTGAGTATCACAGGTCTCAAGGTTTCTTGTCAATGTCAACTGAAACAACGACTTCTCATCAAAGAGCTTGACAAACTGTTTTGGCATCAATGTCCGGCTCATCGGCCACAGACGCGTACCGGTACCACCACATAGTATTATATTTGTCATATGTCTATACTTCCTCTTTTACATGGGTATGAATAAAGGGCACCTCTGATGACACACAGGGTTTTTAGAGGTGCACTAAAGACACTATGATACAAAGATCGTATCACAAAGAATGTTATATTAAAAAGTACAAAAGTCATTTTTTAGTTTTAAACCCGGAATTATAGCGCTTTAAGACTGTTCATAAGTTGAAGAAAAAATGTGATTTTCTGGTGTTATTTTGGCACTATCTATTGTAGTTGATAACGTATCGGGACCTGAAGAGAGATGGGTTCCTGGGGTCTTGGGAACTCTCCGGAAAGTCGTTCTATGGTCGTTATAGCAGCACGGTTCAGCAAGTCTCGTGAACCTGATCGTACCTCGATAGCCCTTGCTTCACCATTGCTCAAGAGTTCAAAGGCTACGATCACCTCACCCGTGATACCCCTTTTTCTTGCAGATCTTGGGTAGTACAGATGCTTTTGGAGCAGTCTTGCTATCTCTGCGAGATGCTCCTCCAGATAGCTCTCTTCTACAGTTGGAGTCGCAGCTGAGTCACTCTCTATCTCAGGTTGACTCGCGGAAGCTGTGGTACTCTCTTTGAGATCAGCGACCTCATCTATTTTTGTCTCTACTACTGCGACAGCTTCCACAGGTGCAGGTTCGACGATATCCTCGATCACAGGCGGCGGTCTTACAACAGGCTTTGGTTCGACCTTGACGATCGGCTTTGGTCGTTCGATGGGTTTGGGAGGTGGCGGCTTTTCTACTTCTATCTTTTTGGGGAGGATAGGAGGTGGCTGTATCCTCGCTTGTTTGGGAGCGACCGGTAAGGTTTCGACACAATGTGTCAATGAGACACATACTGCCTTCTTCGCAGCAGGCGAATGCAAACGCACTTCCTGATAGATGCCTACTGCCAGCAGGGCTATAAGGGCATGGATCGTAAAAGATAGAAAAAAGGAGCTACTCAACCTAAACATAGATGGGATTTTACATAAAAGAGAGTTATAAAAGTGTTAAAGCAGATCTATCTTGTGTGACGTATGGATCTGGAGAACAGATGCACCTGACTCCGATCATCCACCAAAAAGGGCTTTGAGCCCGTTCAACAAGCCTGTGCTTTTTTTCGGCTTATACGGCTTAGTCCGTTCATCAATGAAGTCCGGATCGGGTTCGAGTCTTCGCTTATCAAACTCAATATGTCTTTTAGGTCTGCTACGCTCTGGTCTGTCTAAAAAGAGTGGAGTACCTGATCCATGTGGCATACACATAACGGCTCCTTTCTTTAGGGAACTTCTAATGACCCTGTGTATCATCAGGGTCATAGAGGTGCCCTTTATTCTTAAGAGCAGTATGCCATAGATAGCATCTATAGTCAGTGACGGCGATCACATAACTTTGTTTTATAAGTGATCCTGCCAGGAATCGATCAGACAGACTCCTATATAGCCCGTTTGAACTCAGGGTAAGCTTCGACACCACACTCGTTGACATCCATACCTTCAAGCTGTGCATCATCCTCTGCCCGAAAGCGGATCAGTTTATTGATGAGATACAACACGATAAATGAGACCGGGAAGACAATACCGAAGACGACCAGTACCCCTTTGAGCTGTCCCATGAAGGTAATACCCTCAGCAGGGTTGGCAGCGAAGATACCGACAGCCAGTGTCCCCCAGATACCGTTTACAAGGTGAACAGAGAGCGCACCGACAGGATCATCAAGGCGTAATCTATCAAATAATGGAACAGCAAATACGACCAAGGTACCACCGATAGCACCGATCAGGATCGGAGTGTGGATATCATACAGATCTGGTCCAGCCGTTACTGCGACGAGACCTCCAAGCGCCCCATTCAAGATCATCGTGATATCCAGTAATCTATAGCGGATAAACATCAATATTCCTGCGATGATCGCTCCGGCCAGTCCGGCAGTATTAGTATTCATGATGGTAAGTGCTACAGCGTCCGCATTCTCTTTTGAGGCGATGGAGCCGACAGAACCGCCATTAAAACCAAACCAACCGATCCAGAGCAGAAAAGCACCCAGGACTACCAGCGGGATGTTTGATGCAGGGATGACACGGATCTTACCATTGACATAACGTCCTTTACGAGATCCCATGATCAAGATCGCGGCCAGCAGTGCCCAGCCACCGGTAGAGTGGATGACCGTAGAGCCAGCAAGGTCGTACATGTTGATGTCAAACATCGTACCATCGAGCATATCCGCACCCCAGGAGATGTTGACGATAGTCGGGTAGATCAAAGCCCCCATGATGACCGCGAAGATCGTCAGTGGGATAAGACGGACACGCTCACTCACACCACCACTCATGATGTTGATGGTCTTACCTACAAAGGCCATCTGAAAGAGAAAAGCTGCCCACATACTCATGGAACTGTTCTCCCAAGAGCCAAAGGCCAGATCATAACCTACAAGAAAAAAGGCCATAGATGCTACTGCATAGATCATCGTGTTGACGGTAAGTACCGCCGTGACGTTCTTAGTCCGTACCAGACCTGCCTCGAGCATAGCAAAACCCGGGACCATAAAGATGATCAGTGTCATCGCGAAGAGTGTGAAGAAGGTGTCAATAATATAGGAGAAGTCTGCTTCAGCCATCTATTAGCCTTTGATTATAGTTTAATCGTAATTATAATAATCAGTCAGTAAGGTGATGCTAAATTAGGCCATGTTTTGTCTGGAATGGTGAGGGGAGTTACTATTTGACTGAGGCACTATATAAAATAGTGTTTAAAAGTGTTGTTTTGTTGGTTCTTGTAACAGATTCAGAAGCTAGATAGCTTCTGAATCTGTCTCACCCGTACGAATACGGACGATCTTCTCGATATCACTAATAAAGATCTTCCCGTCACCGATCTTTCCGGTACGTGCTGCTGCGACGACCGTCTCGATGACCTGATCGACCTGATCATCATCGACGATCATCTCCATCTTGAGTTTCGGGAGAAAATCGACTACGTACTCTGCTCCACGGTAGAGCTCGCTATGCCCTTTTTGGCGACCATACCCTTTGACTTCACTGACTGTCATACCTGTGATCCCGATATCTGCCAGTGCATCTTTGACATCTTCGAGTCTAAACGGTTTGATGACTGCTTCGATTCTTTTCATTGACTACTCCGCTTTTTTAATATTTCAGGGTCCTGCCTGTACCCTTTACTGAGACTTTAAGCCTGTTGTCCTAATCTTATCTAAAAATCATTTAAGGTTTTTAGCAAATTCCGGATAAGCCTCTATACCGGCTTCATGGATGTCCTCACCATCATACTCCTCCTCCTCACTTACGCGAATACCTATGAGGACTTTAAGCAGATACCACACTGCCAGAGAGCTCACAAAGGTAAAGAGCCCGATGACTATGATACCTTTGATCTGGGCGAGAAAAGAGACCTCCGGATTCCAGATGGCTACTGCCAATGTCCCCCATATACCATTGACCAGGTGAACAGAGAGTGCGCCAACAGGATCATCCAGACGAAGCCTGTCAAACATCGGGATCGCCACGACCACCAAGATACCGGCGACCGCCCCATCTATGGTCGCTGCAAACATACCAAGGTCCGGACCGGCTGTGACGGCTACGAGACCACCAAGCGCACCATTTAACACCATAGTCAAGTCCACTTTCTTATACATCAGCTGTGTCATGATAGCTGCTGAGATCGCCCCTACAGAGGCTGCCATATT
>JAUWRZ010000442.1 GCA_030610325.1 Sulfurimonadaceae bacterium
AAACAGATCTATATGGATGCCAATGCACTTTTAGAGGGCCATTTTAAACTGAGCTCGGGTAATCACTCACAGTTTTATCTGCAATCTGCCAAAGTACTTGAAGCACCAAAGAACGCCAAGATACTTGCAGAAGCAGTCGCTGAGCAGATCAAAGAGAACGGATTGCAGGTCGACACAGTCTGTGCTCCTGCACTAGGTGGCCTTATAGCCGGGTTTGCACTGGCTACGGCACTGGACAAGCGCTCTATCTTTGCTGAACGCGTAGATGGTACGATGACCATACGCCGAGGCTTTGAGATAAGTAAAGGTGAGCGTGTCATCATCTGTGAGGATATCATCACCACGGGTGGTTCTGCGATGGAGGCTGCTAAAGCTATTGAAGCTCTTGGAGGAGTTGTCGTTGGTTTTGCTGCACTGGCAAATCGTGGTTTTTGTCAACGTGAAGTTAGTCCTCTCGAACGTCAGGAGAACTGCAAGCTTCCCGAAGATGTCCCGTTCTTCGCACTTGAGGACTTTACCTTCTCCATCTATACTCCGGATGAGTGTCCGCTCTGTGTAGATGGTAGTGAAGCGATCAAACCCGGATCACGAGGTAATTGATCGACAGCGAGAACAGTGCGTAGAAGTGCTAGAGTGATAAGGAGAGCGGTCGTTTCCCTTCATACTCTTACATATCCGGAGGAGCGCCTTCAAGGATCTGTTCTTCGATCACCTTGATATGTTCAGCTGTGATCTGATTCACTGGCCGCATCGTCTTTAAGATATGCATCACTTCTGTCACCGTCACACCATAAGGGTCTTTCTTCTCCACCACTACTTTACCACTTCTGATCGCGATGATATCGACATCTTTACGACTATGCTGCATAAAATAGTTTAGTGTGAACGCACCTGTATGCTCTTTCTCGATGGCTACGATGACCTCTGTCGGTGAGCTCTTCTGGACCGAAGGTAACATGGCAGAAAACTCTTCAGGGGACATATAGCCTATATATACCTTCGTAAAAAGGTCATGGTAACGGGTAAACTTGGTACCATTGATAAAACGCATGTTCAAAGCACCTGTCTTGCCTGACCTAATGTTCTGCAAGACCCAGGTGAGCGTGTTGTAGTACTTAAAAGGAAAGACCCGGGTATGGCCTGGTGTGACGATCTTCTTTCCGCTGATCTTCAAAAAAGGCTTTCGCTTGATACGTTGGGGCTGCTTCATCCAGTCATAGACACTCTTCGCCGAAAAAGGCTTGGTTATCCAGGTGGTGCAGTAAGAGGGCAACTGTTTAAGTCCTGTCACCCCCTCGTTTAAGATAAGCAGTGCTTTGATATCGTAATGGGGAAAAAGCACCTCGAGCAGTGCCCGTTTCTTTCGCAGTCTACGCTTTAACTTGGTCACTGACTTTACTAGCGTCATCTCAACAAAGTAAAGCTCCGTCTTGGTAAAGATCATCCCATCAAACTCACCGATCTCATTTCGTTTGGTACGATAGACGATCTGCCCTTTCCAGTTGATAGAGAGATCGTTCGGTAGTGCCTTACTCCTCTTCTTATGAGGCCCTTTAACTATGAACTTCTCGATCGATGCGTTCTCATTGGCATAGCGGATCAGTTTCTCATAGATGAAGTTCTCGAAGACCTCCCCTTCAAAGGAGCGAAAGGCACTGAGAAAGGCCACATCATCTTCCGTGACGCCCCTTTTTTTAAGGCCGAGAAGGTGTTTGACATTGTAGTCATAATAGAGCAGGTTATCGCTGATATCACTCTCATCGAGCGTCGTTATAGATCTGCTTATCTTCATCATGAGAGCCTGCACTGCATCGTCTGTTCGACCAGAATACGGGCAGTCTCCTCTTTACTGTCTACTATCACATCTATAGGCAGGTCTGCTAACATCTCTTTCTCCTCAAGGCTGACGACTTTTACAATCAGATTGACATTTTTTGAATATTTCAAGACGGCTTCGCAGATCAGCCGTTTCTTTGCCGGATTATCCAGTGTCACGATCACCGCTGCTGCACTCTCTACATGCAGCGCATGCAAGATCGACGTTTTCTCCATATCACCAAAATAGATCTCCTCATCTCTCTCCAGACCCTCTTTCACATGCTTGAGACTGTTATCTACGATCACATAAGAGGCTCCCATCTGATGCAGGTCATCAGTCACGAACTTCCCGACGACGCTGTACCCGCAGACGACCACATGGTCCTTTCTCTGTTGCAGAGCACTGAAGTCACTGTCTATGGCATCGTCTTTGACAAGCCTACCGACGATGCTATTGACCTGAGCGATGATGAAAGGAGTGATGATCATAGAGAGTACGACCATCAGGACAAGGATCTGCTCCAGTGATGGGTCCAACAGCTCTCCGGCGCTCGCCAGGGTAAAGATCGCAAAAGAGAACTCACCCACCTGGGAAAGTGCCAGTGCAGTCTTCATCGCGACCGAATTAGG
>JAUWRZ010000246.1 GCA_030610325.1 Sulfurimonadaceae bacterium
AGACTTTGAGCGTGGTGTCAAACTGGCTAAAAGCCGTTTTAGTGTCTCTTTCGGTATGGGTGCGAGAATGGAACGGGCACTCATCAACTTTATGCTAGATTTCAACCGTGAACGCGGTTTTATCGAAGTAAGCGTACCCGAGCTGGTCAACCGCCGCGCCCTTGAAGGCACCGGCCAGCTTCCAAAGTTCGAAGATGATCTCTTCAAGATCGATGGTGAGGACCTCTATCTCATCCCGACGGCCGAAGTCCCTCTTACCAATCTTTTTCAAGATGAGATCGTCCCCGCAGACGAGTTGCCTGTCAAGATGACAGGCTTTACTGCCTGCTTTCGCAAGGAAGCAGGTTCTGCCGGACGCGACACCCGGGGCATGATACGACAGCATCAGTTCTATAAAGTAGAGATGGTGACGATAGCCAAAGCAGATGAGAGCGACCAGGTCTTCGACGAGATGGTCGCCTGTGCCTCAGATATGCTTACCGCTCTCGAACTACCTCACCGGCAGGTGCGACTCTGTACCGGTGATCTTGGTTTCAGTGCGACCAAGACCATAGACCTTGAGGTGTGGCTGCCGGGTCAAAATAGCTATCGTGAGATCAGTTCTATCTCCAATACCCGTGATTTCCAGGCCCGCCGTGCGAAGATCCGCTACAAAGAGGGCAAGAAGAACCGACTTGTCCATACACTCAA
This sequence comes from Sulfurimonadaceae bacterium, assembly GCA_030610325.1. Lineage (GTDB taxonomy): Bacteria > Campylobacterota > Campylobacteria > Campylobacterales > Sulfurimonadaceae > BB26. The sequence goes on from JAUWRZ010000246.1 coordinate 691, forward strand.
CGGCTCATCACTTGCTGTTGGACGGACACTTGTCGCTATTATGGAGAACTATCAAAACGAAGATGGAAGCATCACCATACCTGATGTACTGAAAAAATACCTCTGACAAAGGCAGTGATGCGTGGCAGAAGAACAAGAAGAGATCATCATCATCGACGAGGCAGATGCTGCCGGAGTCGAACACCAGGAGACCGTTGCCAAGACCAAAGAGTCTCCTAATAACCTAAAGCTCATACTTGGCGCAGCCATCGGGCTTCTTCTCATACTGCTTATCGTCATCATCGCCGTCTTACTGCTAAAAGAAGATGAGAAGCCTGAATCAGAGATGGACCTTCGCGAGCTTGGCAGCAAACTTCAAAGAAAGACACAAGCGCCTGTAGAGACAGGTAAAGTCGAAAAGATGATCGCCAAAGCCAATCAACTCTATAGCAGCGGTAATAAAAGAGAGGCACTCCAGTTATACGAACGTATCGCCCTCTACAGCAAAGCCATCTCCCAATACAACCTTGGAGTCGCCCAACTCGAAGAGGCTCAGTACGACACTGCTCTGGAGACCTTCAAACTCGCCATAGAAAATGGGGAGAACCGCTGTGTCAGTGCCATCAATGCAGCAGTCTGCGCTCTGCATCTTGGACAAGGAGAGAGTTTTGACTACTACATAGATATGGCACAGGCCTATCTTCCCTATGAGAGCGGCTCCAAACTATACTCTTACTACTATGCCTTGATAAATTACTATAAAGGCAACTATCTAGAACTACTCTCCGCCCTTGAACACCCTACTTCTGAGTCCTATCCAAACAGCAACAAGTATATGACTGCCCGAGTCGAGAGTCTCTTTGGCAACTATTACAGTGCGATCAATGCTATGGAAGAGCCCTATGATGAGACAGATGCATTCGCATTGGGTCTGCTTTATGCCAATATCGGTGATCTTACACTGGCGAAAAAACATCTACAAGATGCGGTGCTCTACAACCCCAAGCCACTTAAAGAGCAGCTTGCCCTGGCATATGTCAACCTGAAATCAGGCCTGCACGATGATGGCGGAAAGCTATTGAGCACCTTGACTGACATGTATGGTGAGGAGACCTATAAGCCCTATCCTGTCAGTGTCTTTCTGAAGTCATCTCTCTTTGAACCTGAAAGTGCACAGGACAACTACCGAAACACCATCACCAAGAAACGTATGGCAAACTACCAGAAGCTGTTCTACTTCGCCCCTTACAAGATATTTAATGCCAGACAGACCATCAGCTACATACGTAAAGGGACTGCCAATATCTCTATTGATGATATCACTGCGGCTAAAGAGTATCTGCACAAAGGTTCCCAGACCTCGGCTATAAACCAGGGAATCGCCCAGGCGATCAAAAAGTCACTGACATTTAGACTTCGTGATGCCAACACTCAACTCAAGTCTCTACTTAAGCTGCACCCAAAACACTCCATCTTGCAGTATGACCTGGCACTCACTTATGCGCAGATGGGAGATATGATAAACGCCCATAAATATTTTCTGCGCTCTTACCACCTCGATGCCAACAACTACCTCTCAGGTATATTTGCCTATATGACATCACAACTCTCAAGCAAGAAAAACCCAAAGATGCTCTCCCTGCTCAAGGAGAACCTCGCTGAAGAGGATGATAGCGAACAGTATGAGCTCTATCGCACACTGGTCCACCTGAGTGAGGACAATCTTATCGGTTCACTCGAATGGCTGGAGAACGACTATAAAGAGCGTCCACTCTACCTTATACTCGATCTGCTCATAGCGACAAGACTCGATAAAGATGACATCGCCAAAAAAGCTGCAGAGAGACTTACTTATCAACTGCCTGGTGACATCCTTCCCCATCTGCTTTATATCGATACACATCTCACCGAACTCTCTAATAAGGCCTATGCCAGCAGCGTACTCAACTATCTTAAAAAGCAGAAGTTCACGTATGATGATCTCTATTTTGGACCTTTTATCACACGCTATCTCTACACACAGACAGCATTGATCACAGGAAAGCTCTACCCACTTCGTGTTCGATTAAAAGAGAAGCTCCGCACCACTACAGAAAGTCCACAGGACATCATGAGTGCTCTGGCACTGGCATCGATCTACGATCAGGCCTTTGAGGAGGCCTACACCTACTATAATCAGATCATAGATGATTATAAGATACAAGACCCACTTACACTCTTTTTAGGTGCTGTTGCCTCGACCGGTGCGGCACACCATGCCAATGCCATCGGTCTGCTAGAGCTCTCAAAACTCAAAGACTCCGATTTTATGGAGAGTCGCTATGCACTTGGACTGCTTTATCTTCAGGCGAAGAACAATAAGGGTGCTGCCATCCAGTTCCAGTACATCGGCAACAGCGGTTTTGTCTCCGAATATTTCAATTTTATGATAGATACCAATGAACTTCTCTTTGAAAAACAGTACCCACAGACAGATCGGTCCAAAGATATCTGATCATATTGCCATTCTCTACTATATGAGATGAGTAGTTTGGTAACGTACCTTTTTTTCACTCTCTGATACTTAAAGTGTAAGAGCACTAAAAGTATCTCTTCCGAGACTTCTCGATTCTAAAAAAAGTAGAAAGTATCAATACACAGAATAACTGCTCCAACTACCCAAAATAGCGACGACCTACAAAATTCATAATAATAATAATTAATATACAGTATATATTATAATTATTATTATTTTAGTTTATATATAATATCAAGTTATAGTGACGTGTTAAGTGATATATAATTCATGATTATCTTTATATTAATTTATAATTATATTAATAGTTTTCCCGCTACAATCTGTCCAATTTTAAACAAGGAAACATTTTGATCAATATCACAAAAATTGCGATAGCAACTGTTATCGGACTTAGCCTCCTATCCTCTTCTGCGATGGCAGACTCTGCAAAAGGGCAAAAACTATATATCAAGAAGATGAAAGAGACATGCGGTAAGACAGGTGCTGTCTTTGCAGCAGCTCACTCACAGATGGATTGGGAAGTCGCTAAAGATGAAGGCAAGCTGACAGAGATGATGATCAGTGAGTGTCCAGCTGGAGCAGATCTTATCAATAGTGACAAGTTCCAGAGTAAGTTCAAATCACATATCTACGATTTCGCTTATGATTTCGCCAACGATAGCGGTAACGTCCCGTCTTGCTGACTCCTGAGTCGCACGCGCGACTCACATAATGATAGACACACAATATCTTTTACTATCACTGCCTGTACAGTCATCTTATCCTACTCCCATGATATAGACATCTACAGTGATAGCACGATGGACACTTTTAATGATCCTAACATAGATAGAAGCATCAAAAGTGTCCAAATACCAATACTAGGAACATAGATGAGAAAAGTGATCGCTATCTCTGCTATTGCTGCTATGACGACTGTCGTCTCTGCCAGTGAAGCATCCCTACAAAAGCAGGTCGATGAGCTTCAGGCACAGGTCAAGTCCTTGATGCAGACACCAGAGAC
>JAUWRZ010000348.1 GCA_030610325.1 Sulfurimonadaceae bacterium
GATGGTCCGGGTTATGTTTACGGTAAGCCAGTGCCAATCCCCAGACACCAAGGATACTATAGACATTATCTCTGACCCAGGCATCCGTATAGTCACCATGTGCGTTTACGGCTGTACTCGCGGGAAGCAGCCCGGTCACCGGGTCCTGTCGGGAGAGGATGATCTTGTCTATGGCATGATAATGTCTATCAAGGGAAGTGTGAAGTGTGTTTAGATCCATCTATATAGCCTTTTTAAGCTGCTTTGATCGTACATCTTCGCCTGAGATCCAGGCGATATATTTCAGATAGAAGAGCGATATCACAAGGCAATGATCGCACTTGAGGGTCATGATCTTAAAAGGATCAGAGCTGACAGCTGACTAACTATTGTACATATTGGGAATTATAGCACTGAATACGTAGTGATCTTTAAAATAGTGTGAAAAAGATCAGGAGATCTTCTTCCAGTTCTCCTGATCAGGGAGAAGCAGCTTATGCGATATGTGATTCTACAAGCATATCGTCAAGGATACCAAAGAGCTCTTTAGAGTCTTTCTCAGATGAAGCAAAGGCCTCTATGATCTTATCTGCGTTATTTACTGGACCTTTAGCGATGAGTGAAGGGATGGCTCGTAGGCTTTCATGGACTGCTTTATGCGGTACATCGATCTTGGCAAATGAAGCAGTACCACCAAAGACCTCTTTTCCATTGGTGACGCGCCACTCTCCAAACCGACATTGATCTTGTGTTTTGAAACTAATGTTCTTATCCTCTTTGAACACACTCTCATAACCTGTGAGCTTAAACACTACATGGTCCAGTTTCGCAAGGTTTAGAAATATCTTGCTGGCTATCTCTTTGTTGTCTTTCTGGATCTGATGCGCACTGTCTACCAGGCTAAAAAGAGAATCATTAAAACTATCCAGCTTCCCCAGTGATGTAGATATCTCCCCATCCATCTGTTCTGAGAACTCCTGCATGGAGGCACTGTTCTGTTTTAACAGATTTATATTCACCTCTACTTCACTGGTAGCTTTTTGCGTTCTCTCTGCCAACTTTCTCACCTCATCTGCGACAACCGCAAAGCCACGACCATGCTCTCCTGCTCTAGCCGCTTCTATGGCAGCGTTCAATGCCAACAAGTTGGTCTGGTCTGAGATATCTTTGATCAGTGCGATGACACTTGTGATCTCGTTCACACTGTCACTTAACTGCTCAGAGTTGCTTCTACTGTCGTGCATCTTCTCAGAGATACTCTCAAGTGACACACCCATCTCTGTCGTCGACTCCTTCACCTCTATGACAATAGCCTCAGTCTTTGTATTTTTCGCATTGATGTCATCAAGGTCTTCCATGCTGCTCGTCATACCATCTTGAACAGCGGCGACACCAGAGATCGCCCCATCACTCAGAAGACTTGTAAGTTCTAATGTCAGTCTGTTCTGTTCAAGCTGTGATGCACTCTCCACAGCATGCCTCTGGGCCTCTTGAGCACTATCATTGGCATTATCAATAACTTCATTGGCTGCCCCGATGGTCAGATTCGCACTGTTTTGAATAGAGGCGATCTCATCATCACCATTACAGGTGATGACTTTAGAGAAATCTTTTGAAGAGACGATAGCATCAAGTTCAGCTTTAAACCTTGAGATCCTTCCGATCAGCCCATTGGCGACGAGACCACCAAAGCCCAAAATAAAGATAAGGACGACGCTGTTTACACCTATACCCATCGTCATACTTGAAGTAGCTTTAGCTTTTAGCTCCTCAATCTGCATCAGGATAGCTTTTGCCAGATGCTCTTCGACCTTTTTCAACAGGTCGATCTTTGTCGTCATCGTCTTGAACCAGTAGGCTGCATCGACATCAAAACCACCATCCATATGTGACAGCGCGACCTCTCTCATACGATTTACCTCATCAACTGCATCTCCGACCAGAGTCTGCTTGTAAAAGGCTCGGTTCTCACTTGACGCCAAAAGCTCAAAGCGCCCCAGATAGGTCTCCTGCTGACTCAATAGCCTGACAAACTTTGCGTAAAAACCCTCTGGAAAAGCATCTTTGGCAAAGGTCCCTGTCATAACAGCCCGCTCTATCCCTGCTCTCTCTTTTGAGTAGAGATAGTTGGCAAAAGCGGTCAGCGACTTACTCATATCATGGTCTCTGCTCATCTTCGCTATATACGCGACAGTATCAAGTAAAGCTGCGTTTAAAGGCGTATAGTAACCAACGGCTTGAGAGATGCTATAGTCCAATGAACTGACACTTTTCCGCGTCGTACTTAATCCTGATAAACGATGGAGAGCATCATCCATCTGTCTTCGCATCTCTTCGGGATAGATAGAGAGGTCCATCGCTTTGTAAAAGACCGCCATCCCTTCTCTCGCACTATCTGTCTCTTTTCGGATGCCGGGTAATGCATCTGCAAACTTCTCCCCACTCGAGCCGATAAACCCGGCTGAAGCCCCTCTCTCTTTTTGAGTATTGTGGACAAGGGCACTGATCTTCGTAGCCAGAAGCGTTGCCTCTTCCGTCTTTGTAAGCTCATCCACCTGATCAAGACTACTAAAACTACTCAACACTAAAAGTATGAGTATCACCGTCGCAGGGACAAAGACTATTAGCATCATCTTCATCTTGATCGATATCTTATCTAACATTATCAAGCCTTTAATATTATTTATCGTATTAAATCATACCAAAGTATTATTGCACAAACCTGACATCAGTATATTTAAAGGAGATTCAGATATGTAAGGAGAGGTGCCTATCTAGATACGTGTAGATAATACACGATTCTGTAGAAGATGTAAGACGATCGCAAGTGTAGCTAACGCGTGTTCATCACATCTGCAAAAAAGCTGTCAAAGAGAGAAGCTAAGAGCCTGTCGGATATAGGCTCATCGAAACTTCGCATCGAGCTGATGTAAAAGTTCAAGATCGGGGTCGGAGGTATCAGATATCCATTTAGCAAGACAGGCCTCGTCTTCCACACAGGGGTCAGTCAATGTCTCCAGGAATGCGACGATCTGATCGACCTGCTCATCACTCATAGTGACACTCTGATGTGGGGAGACTCCTTTTTGGCGATTGATCTTTAACTGTTCCAGAGCCTTGTCGGTATTGATAGTGACATCAAGACTCTGTACCTCTATGCCTATCTGTGTCAGA
>JAUWRZ010000290.1 GCA_030610325.1 Sulfurimonadaceae bacterium
CTGGAGTACAACTACGGTAGTAAATACTGGACTCCTATGACATGGGCAGAGGACACGCTCATCGGATCCAAGATCGCTGCTCGCGGTAATGCCTATGAAGCATACTGGAACATACCGATCATCGGTAAGAACCTGACTGCACAGCTACGCTACACCTATATAGACTATGACTATCGCTCAAATACGTTTTGCTACTGGGACTCTCCAGAGTATCCTGCAGATGGAAGCGGTACAGACAGTGCCCGGGACTTCCGTCTGTTTGTCCGATATCAATACTAGAAAAAAGAGAAGAACAAAAAAAAGGGGAATGTATGAAAAAAGAGGAACTGATAAAGTACTTGTTCACACAAGAGGAGCATGATGAAGAGAAGATGTCTCGTCGTGATGCCATCAAGTTCATGGGTGTCTCACCGATAGCAGCCGGTATCATCGCCGGAGCGGGAAGTGGTAGCGCAACAGAACTTGCAGCTTCTGATGCCAAGGGCAAGATCCTTATCGTCGGCGGCGGTCTCGCAGGTATGGCTACAGCAGCGCGTCTGAGCAACAGCCTCTCTGAGCCGGACATCACGGTGATCGAGCCTGATCCACTCTCTGTCTCTTACCAGCCTGGACAGACCCTTGTCGGTGGCGGTATCTGGGAAAAAGAGGCTATTGTCTACAAACGTGATGATCATACACCTGATGACATCACATTGATAGAAGACACAGTTGTCGAGTTTGACCCTGATAACAAGAATGTGACTACTGCCAGCGGACAGAAAGTCGACTACGACTACATGATCATCGCTACTGGTCTCACCCTGAACTACGGTGCCATCAAAGGTCTTGAAGGTGATATCACCTCTGCACAATCAGACAATGAGATGGTGCGTAAAAACGTCGGTAAAGACGGTGTCTGTTCGATCTTCTTCCAAGACGGTGCTGCTGAGACCTGGACAGAGATCCAGGCATTGATCGAAAAAGCGAAGAACCATACTGGAGAGGAGAAGCTTCAAGCACTCTTCACCCACCCAAACACAGCTATAAAATGTGGTGGTGCTCCAAAGAAGATAATGTACCTGACAGATGCCAGACTACGAGAAGCCGGTGTGAGAGATAAGGTCGAGATGACCTTCCTTCCTAACGGTAGCAGTATGTTCGGTGTGAAAGAGTATCATGACGCTATCTTACAGCAGTTCAAAGACCGTGACTTTAAATGGGAGTATAAGACCAATCTCATCGCGATCGACACTGAGAACAGAGTAGCGACCTTCCAGAACCGCTGGAACGAACAAGGCGAGTATGATGAGGACCTCGAAGAGTATGATATCATCGTACAGACTAAAGATATTGAGAAGAAGTATGACTTCATCCATATCACCCCGCCGATGAAAGCACCTGATACTGTCGGTAATTCAAAGATCGGTTCTGGTAAAGGCTGGGTCCCGGTAGTAAAAGAGACACTGCAACATGTCAAATATAAAGAGGTCTTCTGTCTTGGTGATGTCGCCGCCATCCCTATGGGCAAGACTGGCGGAAGTGTCCGTAAACAGTATAAAGTCGTCGTTGATAACCTGGTCTCCCTCATGGAAGCTGAGACAGATGAACTGCCCGCAGCTTATGATGGCTACACCGTCTGTCCTTTAGTGACTGGTCTGGGTACTGTCATGCTGGCTGAGTTCAACTGGACTAACAAACCGGCACCATCATTCCCACTTGATCCGACCCAAGAGCGTTGGGCATGGTGGATGATGAAAGTGTATGCACTTAAACCTATGACCATCTACGGTATGCTTCCGGGCAGAGCATAGATAACTATATAAAGACAGAGGAATACAAGAGAATGAAAAAAACAGCTACTACTATCATCTTGGGACTCTCTACACTACTGCTGATGAGCGGGTGTACGGAAAGTGCCAAGAAAAGCGAAGAGATAAAGAGCTATAAATACTCGACTGAGCAAGTCTACACAGAGATGTGTGTGAAGTGTCATGGCTTACAGGGTGAAGGTGTTGCCGAGTTAGCTAAAAATGGCAAACCAAAAGGCCCAGCTATCAATGATCAGGAGGTCTATGAGCTTAAACTCTCTCTTACTGATATCAAGAACGGTGGCCTAAACCAGTCCTCAGGTACGGACCATGAGGTCATGGAACATAACTTCAAAGCTATTTTGAAGAAAGGGATGGATTACGATACCGATGCGATGGCAGAGTATATCTTCAACAATTTTCATAAGTGATCTTTTGCCCTACTCTCTCTTCTCACCTTCAGCAGGTAATAAGAGGCTCCTTACATCAAACAGATACCCTTTCTTACCTGCATCACACCTATCACAGAGGTGTAAGTGAATAAAAAAAAGGGATATGTATTTGTCTGGCCCATCTCTACGAGAATAATCCATTGGATCATTGCGCTCTCCTTTACCGCAGCGTTTGTGTCCTCTTTTACAGAAGCGTATCTACACCACCATGTCGCATTCGGCTGGATCTTTGGTGTGATGCTGGGCTATCGCATACTCTGGGGTCTTTACGGGCCACGTTACGCCACGTTCAATACCTTTAGACTCGGCCTCTCTGATCTTATCTGGTACTTTAAAGAGAAGATACAGAACAGATGGCGTAAGATCCCGGCCGGGCACAACCCTGCTTCAAGCTGGTTCACCATCATCGTCTTGGTCATTGGCTCGATCATAGTCCTGAGTGGTCTTCTACTCTATGGTGTACAGGAGGCAAAAGGGATATTCTTGTTCTTGAACAAGGATCACTACACCCACATGTTCGTTCTCAATGATGTCCATATCTATGCCTCGTACTTCCTTGCTTTCTGGGCGGTGATCCATATCTCGGGTGTACTTATCGAGCAGTTCTATCACAAGACCGGCATGCTTTTTGCCATGATAACAGGGTACAAGAGGACTGATGGTGAGGACACTGATATAAGCGCATTCGGCCTCTCTGCCTCTTACGCTTTCATCCTCCTCTCTATCCTGGCGTTTTATCACATCGCCGTCAGTCCTGATAGCTTCTTTACCCACAGTAGATATGCCCCTATCGATTATGAGAAAGAGCATGCGGCCTTGAGTCGTGACTGTGGTGAATGCCATAAGGTCTATCCACCCTTCATGCTGCCTCGTGACTCCTGGAAACGCCTGATGGATGGACTTGATGAGCACTTTAATGAGCGGATAACAGAACTAAATATCTCTAAGTCTTCCCGAGAGTCCATCCGTGCTTATCTCTATGCTAACAGTGCTGAACACTCCTCTCGTGAGATCGCCTGTAAGATGCTGAAGTCCATCGGCAGTCACAGCCCTATCTCTACCTCAAAAGTGATGTACTGGAGAGAGACTCACGCAGATATAACGCCAGAAGTCTATAAACGCGACTCCATCAAAAGTAGAGCTAACTGCGCAGCCTGTCATATAGATTTTGAACACGCTAACATGGATGATGTCAATATCCATATCCCTGACTAAGACCTTAACAGCTCAAAACAAGTAACTTTCTCTTTAGTGAGCGGCTGGAATAGAAGGAGGATAGACACAAGGGGAGAGAGCCACATCAGGTCAAGTATTTGATCTATTCGGAAACGGAGAGTCTTAGGAGTACTGACCTTTGGCACTCTCCACTATTACTCCCAAACCTTGC
>JAUWRZ010000101.1 GCA_030610325.1 Sulfurimonadaceae bacterium
ACAGACCGATCACACTTGAGTTACTCACAAGCACAGAAGCGATGCCAATAACATCCATGACACTGTTTGAAGCTGCCTCTGCAGGCGGTCTTCCGGCACTTATAGCACTCAAAGCTCCACTAAGCGAACTCTTTGAGAAGAATAGACGGCTTCAGACACTGCTGCACACAGCCGTTGAGGGAGGTGACATCAGACTACTTTGCTATCTTCTGAACAAAGGACTCGACATCGATAGCACCGATCGCAATGGGGACACACCACTACTCATCGCTGCTGGTATACGTGGTCGGTTTGATATCATGGAGTTTCTACTGATGCGGCATGCGACGATCGACCATAAGAACAATATCGGAAACCTGCCGCTGACTCTCGCCCTCATCAAAGGTCATGCAGAGCATGTCAATATGTTGCTCGATCATGGTGCGAACATCCATGTCTTTGACGGTGTTCAGACTCCGCTGACATTGATCCACACAGCTATAGAACGTTTTCCCGATGATGCTGCTGCATTTAGGAAGATCGAGTCCAGACTGCTGATAAAAGGTGCCCATGTAGATATACCGACGAATCGCCTCAAATGGACACCACTGATCCATGTGAGCACCCGCCAGCAGGATCTAAGGAGCAAGAAGCAGCTGGACCTGCTCTTACATCTTGGTGCAGATGTGAACTACACCGACACCAATGGTCGAACAGCGCTGATGCTGGCTTGTTCGACCGGAAGAAGAGATGCCGTCGATCGTCTGCTCGACAACTATTCAAATATCAATAAGATAGATGACTATGGATGGAGTGCACTGATGTTTGGTGTCTATTACAACCATCATCCTATAGTAGAGGCACTGCTGCAATATGGGGCAGATGTAAACACCCGCTCACAGCGTGGACTCAATGCCCTGCAGATCGCTATTGAGCATCAGCGTCAGCTCATGATCGACCTTCTGATGGACTACGGAGCTACGACAGAAGATGAGAACAAGGAATAATTCTTGCTTCTAACTTCATAAACTATCTTTTTCACTAAAGCAGTCTTATGCGATATTATCTTCTCCTACTCCTTCTATTGTCATCCCTACACGCAGCAAACAGTAATGAGTACTCTATCATCATCGGCGGCCCCTTTGAAGACGCACTCTACGATATAACCCAGGACCATGATGGACAGATCAGTGCTGTAGGCTACTCCCAGAGCTTCTCAGACTCGAAAGCACCAGCTTCACAGACCTATCATAATGCCTTCGACTATCTTGCTTCGCTTAATGGGGCACAGGGGGAGCAGCTTCGACTGCTTCGACTCGATGCCAAGGGTGATATCACACTGGACAAGTCACTGGGTCTGACACAGTTCAACCGTGCCGTCTCTGTCATCAAGACACCGGAAAACGGCTATTTCATAGGTGGTGATACCCAAGACGGTGAACTGTTGGTCGTCCACCTCAGCAGTAACGGAGCCCTTCTCTTTACCCAGAAGTTCGGGACTAAGAACTTTGACCGTCTGCACCGGCTTATCGCTTTGCGTGATGGCGGCGTACTTGCAGTCGGATCATCCATCACCTCACGTGATCCCAATGACTCACTCTATGAGCAGGGACTTGGACTCAATGATATCGTGCTCACCCGTTTCACAAAATCCGGGCAGAAGCGATGGAGCAAGAAGTATGGTACCCTTCATGATGATCGCGGTATCACAGCGACAGAAGCTTATGATGGGACCATACTCGTAGCCGGGACGACCGATATCGGTAAAGAGCGCAAGATCACCCTCATGCGCATAACAGAGAACGGTGACAAGATCTGGCTCAGACAGTATGGCAAGAAGGGTATCTTCAACATCCATGACCTCATCACCCTGCGCGATGATCACTTTCTGGCATCATTGAGCTACCAAGACAGTAAAAAGACCCAGCGTATCAGACTGGCCAAGTTCGATCTGCAGCGAAACCTTCTGGCAGAACGCGATATCAGTACGGATGCCGGCGCAGCACTCTACAGCATCAAAGAGCAAAGCGATGGTAAGATCATCGGTGTAGGCTACACCATAGATGAGAAGCATGCCAATACCGATGCTCTGGCTATCAGTCTGGACCCTACACTGCGTCCGATCTGGAAGCACGATTACGGTAACAGGAACCGTAATCTTTTCCGCAGTGTCAAAGTCTTGCGTGATGGGACTTACGCCGCAGCCGGAGAGACCGTAGCACCCCATAGCGAGATCACCAATATGTGGGTCATCAGACTCAATGAGGATGGCAGTGTCGTGCAGTTGTCTTCAAGTGCACATTCGCTTTACGAGCACCTGTGTGAGACCTTTAAAGATGAGATAGACACTGGTATTATCACCATCACAAAAGACCTCATCATCACCCTCATCCACCCTACTCTGCTCTTTAAAGCCGGTGTCTATGCCCTGAGTGATGCTCAGAAAAAATTCCTTGATGGCTTCTCGCCCAGCTTTCTGCTTGCACTCAGGCCTTACCGACCGCAGATCAGCACACTACGAGTCAATGGCCATACCTCAAGTGAGTGGCGGGGTACGGACTTCACGCGTCGTTATCTAAACAATGCCAGACTCTCGACCCAACGTGCCTACAGCGTACTCTCAGACCTCTTCTCCCACGAGAGCAGTCAACCCTACCGCCTCTGGCTCTCCGATATCGTGACCAGTGACGGTTACGCCTTCTCACAGACCATAAGACGTCCCGATGAGGATAAGGTCTTATCTAGGAGAGTCGCCTTTCAGATAGTCGCAAAATAGGCTATCTCAATGACTTCAAGCGATCTTTCACTCTTCGTATTGCCCGGAGTGTCCTTGGAAGATGACGAAGCTTGTAGTCGACTAGAAAAGCTTTCGAATCAAGTCTATAGGCATCAAGACTTTTTTCTATATATGTCCTGGACTTCTCATGCATACCGGCGTATAGATAAAACGTCGACATCTCATAGTAGAGGTTGGCTACTCGCTGTCGTATCTCATCATCATACTTCTTCTCCAAAAATAGGTTTAGATCATCCAAAGCCTTTAGAGAAGCTTCTGCAAATCGCTCCCTCTTCTCGACATCTTGCATAAAAGAGGACCAAGAGCCCTCTATGCCCTGCCTATAGACAGCCATGACTCGATCGACATATAAGATCCCACCATGTAAGGAGCCAAGGATCTGCAGTAGATAGTCACCGGCAGGGACCTCATAATAGAAGTCCGGCAAAGATGCGCGAAGGTCTCGACGATAGATGATCGAGACTGTCGGACAGAAACCTCCACCACCAAGTATCACTTCTGAGGTCTTGTAGACTCCGTTTCCATTAGCATGTCTGGCGACTACCTTTCCGTGCGTATCATCACCGTGACGTATCTCTGCGGCATGAAAACTGAGATAACAGTCCGGATGGTCCTCCATCGCATCGATCTGGATCTGCAGCTTTTTTGGGTCTATCCAGTAGTCATCGCCTTCAAGCAGTGCGATGTACTTGCTGTCTATCTGTTCTGAGCGTTTGGAGACCGCTTTAGAGTTATTACGCATACCTACGTTCTCATCATGAAGTACAAGTATGATCTTATCGGGATATCGCTCTTTATACCCCAATAATACCTCTCGCGTACTATCAGTAGAACAGTCCTCACCGATGACGATCTGATACCTGAAATCGACCTCCTGCATCAAGACTGAGTCCAGTGCCTGAGCGATGACATCCTCTTGATCATATGTGATCATCTCTACTGAGACAAGGACATCTCTATTTTGCATCATCGTTCCTATTATCTATTTTTATCGCTCTTGACATGCTTGAGTACTCTCTATTTTCCCAAATGCTTTTTCAGAGCCCTCAGAAAGAGAAGTGCCCGTGGAAGATGACGTAACTTGTGATCGATCAAGAAAGCCTTTGAATCCAACGTGTCAGCATCATAGGCCTTTTCCATGTTCGTTTTAAACTCTTTATACAGGCCACCATTTAAATAAAAGATCGCCATCTCATAGTCCAGATTGGCTATGCGCTGTCGTATCTCATCATCATATTTCTCATCAAGAAAGAGATTAATATCGTTTAGACCTTTTAAAGAGCCCTCTGCAAAACGCTCTCTCTTGCGCCTGTCTTTCATAAACGAGTTCCAGGAGCCTTCAATACCTTGTCTATAGACTGACATGACTCTATCTATATATAAGAACCCGCCATGTAAAGAACCAAGCATCTGTAAGAAGTAGTCACCGGCAGGTACCTCGTAATAGAAGTCTGGCAGCGTAGCCACGAGGTCTCTGCGGTAGATAACAGATGTGGATGGACTAAAACCTCCACCACCAAGTATGACTTCTGAAGTCGAGAAGAGTCTGTTACCCTCACTGTGTCTACCCACGACTTCTCCATGATCATCCTCCCCATAACGCATCTCTGCCGCATGGAAACTGATGTAGCAATCAGGATACTCCTCCATCGCATCGATCTGGATCTGCAGTTTTTGCGGGTCTATCCAGTAGTCATCACCTTCTAGTACCGCTATATACTTACTGTTTGACTCTGCCGAAAGCGCGGATACAGCTTCTGCGTTCTTACGCATCCCCACGTTTTGTTCGTGAAGGAGAAGTCTGAACTTATCAGGGTACTTCTCTTTATACTCCAGTAAGATCTGCCGTGTATTATCTGTTGAGCAGTCCTCGCCTACAATGATCTCATATTTGAAATCTACCTCCTGCATCAAGACTGAGTAAAGTGCCTTGGCCAGAAACTTCTCATGATCATAAGTGATTATCTCGACCGAGACAAGAATATCGTCGTTTTTCATCGTTGTTCCTTTAGTAGATCTACTTACGTCCTAAGAGCAAGAGGGCCTGCTCTTTGACATGCCTATATGATATCGTCTGAAACAGCATATTGCTTAAGATATAAAGCACCATAAACATAACTCCGACTTCGAGCATATTGAGTACTCTGCTGCTCTCAGATCCCAGACCCGATGCCTCTACAGCCACTACCGCAGTCACTGTCAACAGCATCTGCGTGATAATAGGCCACAGAAACTGCATCATCGTGAGGTCGATCTCGCGGGCAGCATACACTATGTTCAACAACACACTAAAAACAGTGACGATTATCATGCCATACAGATACCCCTCGATACCCCACAGAAAACCTATATAGAGATTAGCCCCTAAGAGAAGTTTCTTATAGATCTCCAGACGTAAGAAAGTCTTGGAGTCCCCGCGACTGCTCAGGATATTTACCAGTAGTGCACTGATGGGGTAACCGAAACCACCCAGCACGATGATCTTAAAATACTCGACCGAAGGGAGCCACTTCTCTGTGAAGAGCAGTACAATCAGATCTTCCGCGATCAGGTAAGTGAAGCCAAGTAGAAAAAAGACCACAAAACTGATGATCCCCAGGGTCTTGATAACAATGCGCTGAAACTTTGGCAGATCGTTTTGTACTTTACTCATGACCGGGAACATCACGGCCATGATACTGCCTGAGGAGTACTGGATGATCATACCGTTAAGACGTTTTGCCTGATCGAAAAAGCCCAGGACCGCAGGAGAGAACAGCTTGGCTATGATGATGATATCGATACGGCTGAAGATGACCTCAAGCAAGCCCGACAGGAACATACGAAAGCCAAAACCCCACAACTGCATCAATGCTTTTAGTGAGAAGAGAAAGGATGGTACCCATCGCGATGCACTCCAGATAAACAGCGCATAAAGCACTCCCCGAAGTAAGGCCTGTGCCACCAGACTCCAGACCCCTGCTCCATAAGATGCCAATCCAATGCCGATGACACCACTGATCACTGCTGCAGAGACATCAGCTTTTGTCAACGATGCGTAGTCGAGCTCTTTGCGCAGTCTGCTGGTCTGGACATTACTAAACGCATTGATAAGGAACAGTGATGAGATGACCTGAGTGACTGGGACAAGCTGTGCATTGTCGTAAAACTCGCTGATCCACTCCGCTGATAAGAAGAGCAAAAGGGTAAGCAGACCCCCTACCGCGATATTGAAATAGAAGACAGAGGAGTAGTGGATAGGCAAGAGTCGCCGCCTCTGGATCAGTGCTGAGCCCAGACCTACATCGGTAAAGATCATAGCGACATAGACGATGACCATGATCATCGCCACAAGACCAAACTCAGAGGGTTCGAGCAGCCTCGCCAGAAAGATCATCACGATGAACGAGGTCCCATGTCTGGCAAGCTTACCGAAGAAGTCCCAGATAAAAGCGCTGAAAGCTTTTGATCTCAGATCACTCATCTGTACTCTCTCCTGCAGGTCGGCGATATAGACACATCGTTACAGCGTACTTCTAAGATGGACTTTATCTACCTTGCCATTGGCATTTTTAGGCAGGTGTGCCTGAGTGTGTATGATGTTGGGGATCATATAGGCCGGCAGTGACTCCTGAAGCTCTCTCTTGATCTCTTTCTCCTTGGTATCATCATCAGTCGCAATAAAAGCGACGATCTTCCCATAACCCGTCTGTACGCGCTCATAAAGTACTGCTGACTGATTGATAGAAGAGAGCGTGTTAAGTGCGTTCTCGATCTCTTCGAGCTCAATGCGGTAACCCATGTGTTTGATCTGGTTATCTCTTCTTCCTCTAAACCAGAGCAGTCCCTGCTCATCTACATGGACAAGATCACCCGTAAGGTACATCTTCTCGACAAATCGCTTCTGTAAAGGATTGGCGATAAATGCCTGATCACTTCGCTTCCTATCATCATAGTAACCCAAAGCAATATTTGGTCCCAACAAGCAGAGCTCTCCTGTCTCACCGGATCCGACAGTCTTTCCATGCTCATCAAGGATGAGATGATCAAAACCTCTGTTGAGCTTACCAAGCGGAGGCAGACCCTCAAGCTCTTCAAAGTCCATCTCTGTGATCTCATAAGACGAGCAGATACAGGTCCCCTCTGTCGGACCATAGACATTGATGAAGCTTGCACGCAGCGCATATAGGTCATACAGCTTTTTCAACTCGCTTTTAGGGTACCCCTCCCCACCAAATGTAAAGGTCCTGACACTCTGCATCACCTTCCCATCAAGTACCCGCATGGTAGTAAGATAGATAAGCAGTGACGGGACAGAGAAGAAGATACTGCAGCCAAGCCGATCGACACTTTTGACCAGATCAAGAGGACGCTTTAAGAGCTCTTTTTTGATAGGAGCAAGAGAAGCTCCGGAGAAGAGTGCCGTATAGAGATCAAAGACAGAGTTATCAAAATAGAGAGGACGGACCTGTGCAAAGATATCTTCGGGAGTGACACCATAGCGCTCAATACTCCAGCTGAGGAAACTGATGATGTTCGCATGAGAGACCAGGACACCTTTTGGCATACCCGTCGAACCTGATGTGAACATGATATACGCCGGATCAGAGCCTGTGAGCTCAGTCGTGCTCTGCCG
>JAUWRZ010000096.1 GCA_030610325.1 Sulfurimonadaceae bacterium
GAAGATGATCTAAACAAGAACTATCTCAGCAGCTATATTCAGGAGAGACTGGACTATTACGAGATGCCACCAGAGCGTGTCACACTGGAGATACTCGAAGGTGTGAGCAGTGGCGGTAATAAAAACCACAGTAAGCAGTTTCAGATGTTCAAAAAGATGGGACTGAAGCTGGCTATAGATGATTTTGGGGCTGAATACTCCAACTTTGAACGTGTCATGGAGATCGATGCTGACTTCCTGAAGATCGATGCCAAGTACATCAAAGATATCGATGTAAACCATAAGAGTTATGAGATCACTAAGTCGATCGCTGCTTTTGCCAAGAACACAAACATACTCTGTATCGCTGAGTTTGTCGCATCAGCGAAGATCCAGGCCATCATCGATGATTTTGGGATCGAGTATTCGCAGGGTTACTACTTCTCAGAACCGAAGTCATTTATTGTCGATAGGAAAGAGAAGTCGTAAGTCGATCAGCTTTTGAGCTCTTTTATAGTATCAGCATCGCATCACCGTAAGAGTAGAAACGATACTTTTCCCTGATCGCTTCTGCATAGAGGCGTTGAGTGGTCTCCAGACCGGCAAAAGAGGCGACTAACATCAGTAGTGTCGATTGTGGCAGATGAAAGTTAGTCAGCAGGGCATCGACTCTTTGCGGTAGGTTACCCGGGTGTAGAAATAGATCAGCCTCACCTGATGGCTCCTGTGTACGCATGTAATACTCTACGGTACGCGTAGATGTAGTACCGACACAGAGCAGGGGCTTCTCACTCGCTATGAGTGCTTGTGCTTCCTCTGAGATATCATAATACTCTGAGTGCATGGGATGGTCGGTGATGATCTTACTCTCGACAGGTTTAAAGGTCCCGGCTCCGACATGCAGCGTCACAAAAGCGTGTTCATGTGCTTTACAGACACGCTCAAACAGCTCATCACTGAAGTGCAGGGAAGCTGTAGGTGCGGCAACAGCACCCTCATATTTGGCAAAGACTGTCTGATAGTCGGCTCTGTCTTCCTTTCCATCTTCACGCTGTATATAAGGGGGCAGAGGGATATGCCCGATCCTATCTATGATAGGCAGTAGCTCTTCAAAGCGCAGTAGTCCACCATCTTTGAAGAAGTCGACATCACGGCTACCATCATCGTGGATCTTTAGCACTTTGGCAGAGACTTCTTCATCAAATGTGATCGATGTGGAGACTTTGACCTTTCCCCGAATATAGACATTGATACGATGTGCGTCAAGTGGACGATTGATAAGCAGTTCGATCTTTCCACCACTCTCTTTTTTTCCGAACAGCCGTGCTTTGATGACCTTGGTATCGTTAAAGAGCAGTGTCATCTCTTTGGGAAGAAACTTCTCAAGTTCATAAAAATAGGCATGGGTGATAGTGTCATCTTTGCGGTCATAGACCAGCAGTCTTGCATGGTCTCTTGGTTGTGCGGGGTGGGTGGCGATCAGCTCGCCAGGGAGCTCAAAGTGGTAACTACTTGTCTGAAGCGGATCGGTCACTCACGTCACTCTCTTCCTCAGGTTCGTCCTCATCTTCATCTTCCTCTTTTGGCGCCGGGTTTACCGCCCTGACGATGAGGATGGAGATGCCGTATAAGATGATGAGTGGTCCAGCCATCAACATCTGAGTCAGTACATCCGGAGGTGTAAGTAGTGCAGCGACGACAAAGATGATGATGATCGCATATTTGAAAAAGGCGATCATCTGTTTATCATCGATCAGGCCCAGCAGTGCCAGGAAATAGGCAAAGACGGGTAGCTCAAAGGCAAGACCAAAACCGAACATGATCTTGGTGAAGAAGCCGACATAGTCCTCGATATTGATCAGTGGTGTGAACTTGAAACTACCGAAGGTGATGAGAAAGTCAAAGCCAAAGGGGGTGACGATGTAGTAGGCGAAAGAGACACCGATCGCAAACATGATCGTACCGCCGAAGACGAAAGGCAGGATCATCTTCTTCTCGTTCGCATAAAGACCTGGAGCGATAAAGAGCCAGAGCTGCGAGAGGATGATAGGCAGTGCAGCAAGCAGACCGGCAAAGAAAGAGACCTTAAGTGCTACGAAAAAAGCACCACCGACCTGAGAGGTCGTGACCATACCATCGGCAGCGATGACTGATTTCTTACCTACCTCGATAAGGGCCGTGTTCAGCGGTGCGACCATCCACTCAAGTATAGGCTCATGAAAAAAGAACATGACAAAGAACATGACGATGATAGAGCCGACAGAGATGCCAAGACGTTTGCGCAGCTCTATGAGATGGGAACGGAGATCTTCAAACATCAGCTATCCTCATCTTTTGGAGTCTCAGCAGAGGTCTTTGCGCTCTTATAGGGACTTGGCTTTTTTTTCTTCTTCTTCTCAAAGGTGACGGCTTCAGCTTTTGGAGGTGGAGGAGGAGCCGCGACTTTGCTGTCACTGATATCATCAGTGCTCACACTGACCTCTTTTTTGATATCGTCTATCTCGGCACTGATATCATCAAGATTTGTAAGGCTTGCAAGCTCGTTACCGGCTGAAGTGAGCTCTTTCTTGTAGTTCATCGCCTCCTCTTTTATCTCGGAGATATGCATCTCCTCTTCAAGAGACTCTTTTGCTGAGGCAACGGTACGTTTGACACTTCTGAAGAACTTTGCGATCTCTACCATAGCTTGAGGGAGTTTATCTGGCCCCAGAAACAAGATGCCGATCACACCTATTATAAGTATTTCGATAAAACCCATACCAAACATAGTCTATCCACTGTTAAATTGTTGAGAGATTTTAGCGAAAGAAGGTTTAAGGGCACCTCTTTCAAGTAACTAAAACCATATGATGATCAAGCTGTGATGAAAAGTGCCAATTCATCGCTTAGGAGATAGTCGGGGTTGTAGTAGCGTTTTCCATCAAAACTGAGTTTCCCCTCTTTTAGCAAAAGTCTGGCACGCTCTTGTTCGTTGTTGTCTAATATCGTTGGATCGATACCAACGATACTTCGTAGACCCAGAAAGAGCTTCTCTGTCTTGATCGCTTCAGCATCAAGACGCTCTTCATCTATCTGTAAGGGATCAGCTATGTAGGCATCGATACTGGTCGTAGGGTAGTAACGGGTATCACCGAGAAAGCCTACCGCGCCGCTTCCGAGACCGATATATGCTTTATATTGCCAGTAACCAAGGTTGTGCAGTGAACGATAAGTGCCAAAGTTCGATATCTCGTATTGGGTGAAGCCATATGAACGGATCTTCTCTAAAAACCATTCAGTCATCTCCAGCTTCTCTTTGGCGACCTCCGGAGTGGTGGAAAAAGGGGTCCCTTCCTCTATGGTGAGTGCGTAGGCACTGAGGTGGTCTATTGGAAGCAAGAAGGCTCTGCGCAGGTCATCTTCGAGCAGTGCTTTGCTGTCCATGTAAGTAGCGTAGATAAGATCGAGTGAGATATGTCTGAAGCCGAGTCTGTTGGCAGTCTCTATGGCATGGATGGCATCACTGCTTTTATGTGCACGGGCCAGGAAGTGTAGCTTCTCATCATCAAAACTCTGGACACCGAAACTGATCCGGTTGACACCGACATCGCGCATCCCCTCAAGCCATTGGGCTGTAGCACTGTTGGGGTTTGCTTCACTGGTGATCTCTGCATCTTCTTTCAGGTAGGGTCTTAGGGTCTTGAAAAGCGGCCGATAGAGCTCTGCAGATACGGTCGAAGGAGTCCCTCCACCGATGAAGACGGTCTCTATACTCCCCGGTGTGGCGCTAAAACGTCTCAACTCATGGGCCAGTTGTACTTCAAGAGCCTGCATATAGTGCTCTCTGAGATGAAACTTGTCGACATAGGAGTTAAAACTGCAATAAGCACATTTACTGTCACAAAAAGGGATATGGATATATAAAAGCATGGCGGTATTATAGCTTTACTGAAGATGAAAACAAAAGAGTTGAAAGTCCTGTCTATAGTACTTCTGGCTATTCTAAGACTCTTTAGAGGTCTCCTTTACTATAATACGCGAAAAATATAGGCAGAAGATGCCCGGAGATGTACTTTATATGAATCAAAAACCCTATCGTCCCAATGTCGCTGCAGTCATCCTCTCTCCAGAGTATCCGAAGAAAAAGCGGATCTTTCTTGGTGAACGCAGTGATATCACTACCATCTGGCAGTTTCCACAAGGTGGTATCGATAAGGGAGAGTCTCCCAAAGAAGCACTTTTTCGTGAACTTAAAGAGGAGATCGGGACTGATAAGGTCGAGATCATCGCCGAGTATCCTGAGTGGATCGCTTATGAGTACCCTGATGATGTGCAAAAAAAGATGCGTCCCTATTATGGACAGACCCAGCGCTATTTTCTAGTACGTCTGAAAAAAGATGCCAAGATCGATCTTGATACAAAGCATCCGGAGTTTAGTGATCATCGATTTGTCAAAGTCAAACATCTTCTCAAAGAGTTGACACACTTCAAAAAGCCGGTCTATGAGAAAGTGATCGCATATTTCAAAGAGGAGGGTTATCTCTGATGCTAGTCGTACAAAAATATGGCGGGACAAGTGTAGGTGATCTGGAACGTATTCAAAACGTGGCAAACCGTGTCTCCAAAAGTGTGGATGAAGGCCATCAGGTCGTAGTCGTCGTCTCTGCGATGAGTGGTGAGACAAACAAACTTGTCGGATATGCTGAGCATTACAGTAAAGAACCAGTGCATGCAGAGATGGATATGCTGCTGAGCTCGGGTGAACGTGTGACCTCGGCACTTCTCTCCATCGCGCTTAATGAGATGGGTCATGAAGCACGCTCCATGAGTGGACGACGTGCGGGTATCGTGACAGACAGGTTTCATACGAAAGCACGTATCGAGAGCATCGATCCGGAGCCGATGCGACAGGTGCTGGCTGAGGGTAAGGTCATAGTCGTTGCCGGTTTTCAGGGTGTAAACGAATCTGGTGAGGTGACAACACTTGGACGCGGTGGCAGTGACCTCTCTGCTGTTGCCATAGCCGGAGCACTCGAGGCTGATCTTTGTGAGATCTATACGGATGTCGAGGGTATCTATACGACCGATCCACGGATCGAGCCAAAAGCCAGAAAGCTTGAGCAGATCTCTTATGATGAGATGCTGGAACTGGCATCGCTTGGTGCGAAAGTCCTTCAGACCCGTTCCGTAGAGCTGGCGAAGAAACTAAATGTCAACCTGGTCACGCGCTCAAGTTTCAGCGATGTGGAAGGAACACTGATAACAAAGGAAGAGAATATCATGGAAGCACCATTAGTCAGCGGTATCGCCCTGGACCGTAATCAGGCAAGAGTCTCACTTGATGGCGTCATCGATCGTCCCGGTATCGCATCCGATATCTTCGGTCGTCTGGCAGAGAACCAGGTAAACATAGATATGATCATTCAGACCTCAAGTAAAGATGGTACGACCAATATGGATTTCACGGTACCTATCGGTGAGTTGGGTGATGCGAAAAAGATCGTCGATGCTTTTATCGTAGAAGAGGAGATCACAGATGCGAGTTATGATGAGAACATCTGTAAAGTCTCTATCGTCGGTGTCGGGATGAAATCACATACCGGTGTGGCAGCCAAAGCCTTTGCGACGATGGCTGAGGAGAGCATCAATATCACGATGATCTCGACTTCTGAGATCAAAGTCTCTATGGTGATCGATAAGAAGTATTCAGAACTGGCAGTACGTAGTCTACACGCTGCCTATAAGTTAGATAAGTAAAAGCTTCTTTCGACCAAGATAGATGACCGTATTTAGTATATTTGGATGACTTAGAAAGGTATATATGCAGCAGTTTACCAAGTGGACACTTGAGACGATCCGGAACGAAGGGGCGATGCTCAACTGGCTGGAGGAGATGCGTTTTGAGTGGACTGCTACTATCTCTCAGGCAGTCAATCAGATCATAGCCGGAAAGACTGTCGTCTTGATCACGGACTCGGACCGTAAATGGTTCGCCCGCTACATCACGACTGCTTTTAACCGTCCCTCGATGGAGAGACCGATGATCCCGATGGTACGGCTGGAACAGATGTATCCGCATTATGATAATATCACTGGTGTAGAGATGCTCGACATGCTCGATGATATGCTGGAACTCTCTTTTACAGGAGACTACTTCTTTTGGTATATAGGCCGAGGCGATGACCGCCACTCGGACATCGCAAAACGAAAAGATAACAGCCTGCTCTGGTTGATGGATGAGGACTTTCAAAATGCGTTACGCTTGCACTCCTATGATCCTATCATCGACATCAAACTGCTACAACTTTACAGACTTTTTGATACAACGCTCAATGCGGCGCTCTTTGGTGAAGTAGATGCAACACTTTGATGAGAGAGTCCGCAGTCATATACTGATCGTGGACGAAGTCGAAGAGGGTCTCACGCGACTAAGTGAGCAGCTTCAGGGCGAGCGTGTCGTCACCTATCTCCGGGAGGACTTTCTCATAGAGGATGCCAAAGCGGCGATCGCAGAGGCTTACATCAGCGAGGAACGGACTAAATATCTTATCCTGGGGGCTAAAAGTTTCAACACTATCTCACAGAACTCTCTGCTGAAAGTCCTGGAAGAGCCGCCTAGGAACATCGAGTTCATTCTGATCGCTCTCTCTAAAGCTATCTTTCTTCCGACTATCCGCTCTCGTCTGCCGATGGTACAAAACATCAGTAAGCGTGTCGCAGTAGAGGTAGATATCAGCTTACTTAGCCTTGACCTCGATAGCATGTTCCGGTTTGTCAAAGCCAATGATCGCTTAAAGAAGCATGATGCGCAAGAGCTCATAGAGGGGATCTTCCATCAGGCGGTCGTCAATGAGCAGCTTGTCCTGACTCCAAAGCAGTCGAATGCATTTGAGAAAGCGTATAGGTTGATAGGCTTGAACGGTAGACTGCAGAGCATACTGGTCATGCTTTTGATGACATTCCTGCCGGAGTCACGCCGTGTATCTTGAGAAGATCAGCTCAGAGGTCGATGCGCAGCGCTATCTCAGAGAGCTTGGTGTCGATGGAGGTGGTGTTAAAATACTTGCCTCAAAGATGAAGCATCATCTCTTTTACATCCATGAGCTTCATGTTGGCGCTGCGAACATCTTAAAACAAGACGCTCTCTCTATTGGAGCAGATCTCGCTGTTCCCAAAGGGACTGTCACCGCGCAAACGAGTCATGTCGATGCTATCTTGATAGCGACTGATCAGCAGCTGCAAAAGCTCAGTAGAAAAGAGCTGGCGCAACCTTTTGGCCTTAAAGCGATGGCGAAAGAGCTTACCCGTCATCTCAAAGGCCATAGACCTGAAGCTGTCAAGGTGATGGGCGTCATCAATGCAAATGATGACAGTTTTTACGCCGGGAGCCGTTTTCAAGGTAGTGCAGCTACGCAAGCCATCATCGCTATGATAGAAGAAGGTGCGGATATTATTGATATCGGAGCCGTCTCCAGCCGTCCGGGAAGTCTGCCTGTCGAGCCGGCCGAAGAGCTTTCTCGCATCCGGCCTATCATCGAAAGTCTCTATAGTC
>JAUWRZ010000311.1 GCA_030610325.1 Sulfurimonadaceae bacterium
AGCCTTGTCAGAGAGTGTCGCATTACTACCTGTAGGTGTTGCTACAAAGTTCAGAGATAGGTGAGGGGGTCATCATCTGCGTCTGAACTGCTGCTGCCATCTAGAGTGATACTGATATGTTAATCGCTGCCTGCTTCCATCATCGACTATATAATTTACTCTCTTAAATCTCTAGACATACAGGGATTATATTTGACTCTTATCAGAGTTGATAAAATAGATGACCGGACACTATAGTTACAAATAGTTACTTTATGTTCTTATTGTTGCAGATAATACTTGGAGCCTATACCTTAGAACGGTATTTAATATATAATAACATATGTTAAAATATATTATATGGAGTCGATCATGTGGAGTGATAGAAAAAGTGAAAGACGACGGACTAAAAGCATAACAATGCCTATATTGTTCTTTTTTTTAGAGATACGGGGTATATACCTGATCTTAAAGATCTTACATTTTGGTTATGACATCTCAGCATTGGGCTATTTTATACTGGGGGTATCGGCGATCTTCTTATATGACAAACTGGTGCGTATCCTGCAACGACAGAGGGTTCACTACTATAGGGATAACTCAACGGTCGTCTTCTCTTAAAGTCTAAATATTTTAGACTTTTGTCTTCTCTACTGTGAACGATCCCTTTCTGGCAGCTGACAAGAGTCACTCATCCTCTTTCATATCAAAGAGCACTTATAACAAACGATAATAGTGCTATAATGTTTATATGCAGATAAACAGTACTTCAGCGTTCTCATCGGATTTTTTACGTATCAATGACCATAGAGTCGATATGATACAAAAAGATGCTCTTCAGAGCGAAGAGAAGAAGAGTACACAAAAGGGTACTTCAGAAGAAGAAGCTGCCGACTCTGCTCAGGTCTCAAAACTGCAGGTCACAGATGCCAAAGTACGTGCCCATGAAGCGGCTCACCTTGCAGCCGGTGGGGGTGTAGTGACCGGTGGTGCCAGCTTCAGCTACACTCGCGGACCTGATGGAAAGATGTACGCTGTAGGTGGTGAAGTGCCTATAGATAGTGGAGAATCCTCTACACCTGAAGCTACCATCCAAAAAGCAAGACAGATCGCAGCTGCAGCTATGGCCCCCGCTGATCCAAGCCCTCAGGACTACCGTGTCGCTACAAGTGCCATCATGATGGAACAACGTGCTAGAACAGAGATGGTCCGTGAGGAGATGGAACGTATCAACGGTGAGAAGACTTATAGTGGGTCAGTAGAGGAAGTAGGTAGTGATGACTTCTCGATATCACCTGAAGTGTCATCTGCATAAGAGCCTGTAGGAGCTATTGCTGATAGGACATCATCTTAAGAGATGTAAGCTTTTTGCCGATTTGAGAGGATGACGATATAAATCAATAAAATACCATCATAAAAGGTATTAAGATGCTTTTCAAAAAGAGATATTTACTGATCTTATCTTTGATGATCTTTTTTCTCTCAGGTTGCGACAGAGATGCTGAGGTCAAGTATATACCCCTGTACTCAGAGATAGCGCCACTTTCAAAGAACATCTATATCTTTGGTATTCATCCGTTGCATAATCCTACACGTCTTTTTGAGGTCTACCAGCCGCTTCTCAACTACATCAATGCCCGCTTAAAAGGTGCAGAACTTCGACTTGAAGCTTCCCGGAACTATGCTGCTTATGATAAGAAGCTTTTTGGTGGTCATTTTCACTTTTCTCTTCCCAATCCCTATCAGACGGTCACATCGACAGGTCATGGCTATAAGATCTTTGGAAAGATGGGTGATGATAAGGACTTTCGGGGCATCATCCTGGTCAGGAGAGACAGTGATATAGAACGTGTCAGTGATCTTAAAGGAAAGATCGTGAGTTATCCGGCTCCGACTGCATTAGCAGCTACGATGATGCCGCAGTGGTTCTTGCATACGCATGGTATCGATATCGACCATGATATCACCAATGATTATGTCGGCTCTCAGGAGTCTTCTATCATGAACGTCTATCTGGGTAGATCAGCTGCAGCATCTACCTGGCCGCCACCATGGCGTGCTTTTATCAAAGAGCGTCCGGAGATCGCAGAGAAGGTGATGGTCAAATGGCAGACAGAAGCATTGCCTAGTAATGGTCTGGTCGTGCGAAAAGATGTCCCTCAGGCTGTTGTCGATGTGGTCAGTTCCATCATCTTCGGACTGCATACCCATCCAGAAGGGATGAAGATACTCGAAGCGATGGAGTTGAGTCGTTATGAAGTGGCAGATGATGAGACCTATGCACCAGTCAGGAGATTCTTAAAGCGTTTTGAGCGTGAAGTCCGTCCCATAAGGATGACACAATGATCAGACTTCTCTCAAAACCCTGGAGTAACAGCTTCCGCGACCAGATGATGATAGGTTTTGGTCTGGTCTTTGCGACACTTATCACCGTATTTACCTATACGGTGATAAAAGAGCAGAGTGACTTCTTGCATGAGCAGGGATTGACACAAGCGCAAAACAGAAGCATGATGCTGGCCAGTAATGTCAAAGTCTGGGTGCTGGCAAATGACTATATGGGACTTGAAGAGGTGATCAATGATTTTGCCGTCTATGAGGACCTTGTCTTCGCTGCGGTCATCAGTATGGAGGGAAAGGTGATCGCCCATACAGATCACAGGATGATAGGAAAATATATCGCTGATCCCGATCGGGTGAGCTATCTTGAAAAGATACTGCGACCTACGCAGATCCATGTGGATGAAGGGGAAGTGTTTGTCCAGGACAGTGACTTTATCGATATAACCCAGGTCATCCATCAAGGTGTCCATCATATTGGCTGGGTACATCTGCGTATAGATCAGAGTCAGCGCCAGAAGACTATCGACGCGACTATTAAAAAAGGGGCGATGTTTACCGTATTTGCCCTGTTGATAGGGATGTTTTTCGCATATTTGACAGCGAACAGTCTGAGTAGTCAGCTTTTACGTCTGATCAACACGATGAAAGATGTCCGCCATGGCAGTAGAGGTGTCAGAGCAGATGAGGGTGGGGTCATGGAGATGCGTCAACTCTCACACGAGTTTAATCTGATGCTAAATACTCTTGATAAGAATGCATTGGAACTTAGACATACTCAAGATGATCTCAGAGAAGATATCAAACAGCGAGTCATCGTCGAAAAAGAGATCCGTCATCTTAATGAGAACCTTGAGTCCATCGTTGAGGATCGCACCCAGGAGTTGACGGTCGAAAAAGAGCGGGCAGAAGCTGCTAATAGGTCAAAGAGTCTCTTTCTTGCCAACATGAGCCATGAATTACGTACACCACTCAATGCCATCTTGGGATTCTCACAGCTGATGCATGATGGGGCCGGGACGACGATCTCTCAAAAAGAGGACCTGGAGATAATCTCACAAAGTGGTACTCACCTGCTCTCATTGATAAACGATATACTCGATATGTCGAAGATAGAAGCGGGACGTATGGAGTTAAGTGAGGTAAACGCTGATCTTCACAAGCTTCTG
>JAUWRZ010000129.1 GCA_030610325.1 Sulfurimonadaceae bacterium
AGTACGCCATTGTATCGATATACTCTAAAGACATCAAACGAACAAGCCCGTTTGCTTGTGCTTATCGGTGCTATTAGATCAAGTATCTTAAGTCTATCCTGTGCTTCGAAATGGCACATAACACACGTCTACGGAAACGGAGGGTTTATGCCCGAACTGTGGAGGTAAAGCCTTTCGATCCCAAACCTTATGCCTTGGATACTAGATTTTGCTATTAGCCAACTCTAACAGCCGCTGGGGTACAATCCGCACAACTATTTTTGCAAGGAGAGATATGACCGATGTTCTCATCATAGGTGCCGGTGGCGCCGGACTGGTCGCAGCACTTTCTGCGAGAGAAGCGGGGGCTACTGTGCGGATAGTCAGTAAAGCTTATCCGACACGTTCACAGACTTCCATGGCGCAGGGGGGTATCAATGCTGCTCTGGCTAACAGTGGTGAGGATAGTGTGCAGCTTCATATAGAAGATACCATCAAAGCAGCTCAGGGGCTGGCATCAGAGTCTGCCATAGAGTATCTTTGTCGTGAAGGGGTCCATGCCGTTGAGTGGCTTGACCGCATAGGGGTGCCTTTTAGCCGTAACGAAGCAGGTGAGATCGCCCAGCGTCGTCTTGGCGGTGCTTCGGCAGAGCGGGCCTGTCATGCACAGGACTATACCGGTCTGAAAGTGCTCCATACCCTTTACGATCAGTGTAATGCTATGGGCATCGAGTTTGTCAATGAGCGCTTTTTACTTGACTACATCATCGATGAGGATGATGAGGGAGTACGCAGTGCCAGCGGTGCGACAGTGCTTGACCTTAAGAGCGGAGAGGTCGAGGAGTACAGGGCAAAGACAGTCATCATAGCAACAGGTGGTTACAGCCGGATCTATCACAAACACTCTACTAACGCGACAGGTACGACCGGTGATGGTCTTGCCGCTGCCGTCCGTGCAGGTGCGAAGCTTTCAGATATGGAGTTCATACAGTTTCACCCAACAGCGTTGAAACACTCTGCGATCTTGATCTCAGAGAGTGCCAGAGGTGCGGGCGGACATCTGCTTAATGCTAAAAAGGAGCGATTTACTGATGAACTGGCACCACGTGATGTAGTCGCTCGTGCTATCCTCGAAGAGATGGAGAAGGGTGGTGAGGTCTTTCTCGATATTCGTCATCTTGGTGAGGAGTTCATTGATGAGGAGCTTCCTCAGGAGCGAAAACTTGCCAAACTTTACGAGGGGATCGATCCAGTACATGACCTGATCCCTATCCGTCCGGTAGCGCACTATACGATGGGTGGTATCGAGGTCGATGCGGCGTCCGAGACCGCTATTAAAGGACTCTATGCGGCGGGTGAGTGTGCCAATCATAATGTCCATGGTGCCAACCGTCTAGGCGGAAACTCCCTGCTTGAACCCATCGTCTTTGGAAAACAGGCCGGCAGGAATGCGGCACATGCAGCTGAGCGTAACAGCGAAGAGAGCCTGCCTAACGATCAGTTAGTGAAAGATCAGGACTTCATACGCGCGATGATGGCCTTCACCAACGAGATAGATTTCTACCAGAAGCATGAGTCCATGGGCGATCTCTTCTATGACAACGTAGGTATAGTACGTGATGATACGGGAATGAAAGCTGTTTTGGACAATGTGCGTCAGATACAAAAAGAGCTTCGCTTCATGGGGCCCAAAGATAAGTCAAGACGGTACAACACCAACCTTATGGAGTTCATCGAGTTTGGGAACATGGTCGAGCTTGCAGAGATCGTCCTTGTGAGTGCGATCAGCCGTAATGAGAGTCGGGGTGCGCATTTTCGCAGTGATGCTCCACATCGTCTGGATGAGCACTTTGGTGCACACACGATAACATGGCGTGAAGACGGCGTACTTCGTGCCGACCTTAAAGCTTGAGAGGAGTCATCTGATGAAAATAAGCATTAAACGCTATACAAGTGAACCGGAAGTCAGAGAGGAGTTCGTAGCCTATGAGGTCGATCTTGAAGATGTGACGCTTCTACATCTCCTAAACGAGATCAAGACCAAACAGGATGCTTCTTTGACCTATGCCTCAGGCTGTCGAAGCTCTATCTGTGGTAGCTGCGCAGTACGAGTCAACGGTACTGAAGTACTGGCCTGTGCCCATAAAGTCCAAGAGGGCGATCTGGTCGAGCCACTTCGCAATATGCCCATCATCCGGGACCTGGTAGTAGACAGTGAGAAGGCGATGACATTTAACTCTGTCGCTCGGGCCTGGAGCAGTCATAACAGTGATAACATCCCTGTTACTCCCGAAGAGGAGAAGATCAATGAGGTCCAGAGTGACTGCATACTATGTGGCTCCTGCTATAGCGCCTGTCCAGTCTACGCTGTCAATGGTGAGTTCATCGGTCCATTCGCACTGACGCGAAGCTGGCGTTATGTGAGTGATGTCCGGGAGCAGGGGAGTAAAGAGAAGATAGAGGCCATCCAGACCAACGGCATCTGGGACTGCACGCTCTGCAACGAATGTGTCCCGGTCTGTCCACAGGGTATCGCCCCAAAACAGGACATACAGATGCTGAGAAGTAAAAGTGGCATCCTCGGTTTTATGGACCCCAATTTTGGGAGCAGCTTCGGTGGCGGTGGCCTTGATTTTGGTTCGCCGGTCTTTTAGAGAGTAGTTGTCAGTCCTATCTCTATAGTACGTCACGACGGCCAGTAGACCTTTGAGGTCAAAGCCGGAAGGGAGATCATCCGGTTCAGACAGATAGGTAAGAACAAGATAGCGGAGGGTGAACACTCCCTTGCAGGGAAACGCTCTTTGATGAAAGATGAGAAGATGACAGAGGATCTTGCCTTGATGGCCTGGCCTGGCCGGATCGTTATCGTGAAGATGATATCATGCGCTTTATCATCTATCAAGACGGCATCGTCTGGGAGAGATGAGTTGGCAACGTGCTGAGGTCATCGATACGTTCGATCCAGACGCTTCATGGCATAAAGTCGCGCATAAGTATGCGTATCCAAATATTTAAAAGAGGAGAGAGATGATGAGAATGGGGACTATGATATTATCAGGAGTGCTGTCACTGCTGCTGCTAGGGTGTACCGGTACACAAAGTGATGCTGAGGAGGGTGAGTCGCACATCGAAAAGATGAGCCGAGATGGTGCTGAGCGAAACAAGGCTGAGTTGGATGCAGTCAAAGCAGAGAGGCTCAAAGAGCAGGAGAAGAGGGCCCCGTAAGACACTCTTAGAAACGCCTATTTCGGCGAGACTCATAAGGTACAGCTTTCTCGCTTGATGCTTATACCCAGTATGGGCTTCTCATACAGATAAGAAGAACCTATTTTACCCATAGCGCTCAAGAGCCCTATATGCCTGCCCCACGATACTTTTATGATTAAGTTTGCATTAGTTATACTCTGTTACTACGCACTAACAGAGGATACTATGGCTAAAGAACACTCTCTCGACATCACCGCAAAGATCAATCTTCAGACCTTTAAAGACGCACTTGCTCAGGTAGACCGTGAGGTCAGTAACCGTTATGATTTTAAAGGTACCACCTATGAAGTCAGCTATAAAGAGAAAGAGAAAGCGCTCGTCCTTGTCGCTTCGAGCGATAACAAACTTGATGCTTTAAAAGACATCGTCATCGCAAAACTGGTCAAGCATGGATTGAGTTCCAAAGTACTTGAGGAGCTGCGTGTGGAAGATGCCAGTGGCGGGACCCGTAGGCTGACCTATAAAGTCGTCGATTACATCGAGTCCAAAGAGGCGAAGAAGATCGTCGCTGAGATCAAAAAGCTCAAACGCAAAGTGACAGCACAGATCGAGGGTGACTCTATCCGTGTCAAAGGCAAACAGATCGATGACCTTCAGTTAGTGATAAAAGAGATCCGTGCGATGGAGTGGGAAGCACCGCTGGTATTTGAGAACATGCGCTAACAGACCGTAGACTTTATACCATGCTATTGTGAAGAGGAGCTAGAAGATGGGAAAGATGACCGTAGCCGATGCTGCCAGCCATTTCAATATTTCAAAAGAGGCCATTCACAACCGTATTCGCAGAGGGACCCTTGACTGTGTCATCGAGCATGGAGTCAAGTATGTCCTGCTTGCCGAAGTAAACAGTGCCCCGGCCGCGACCCAGCAGACAGATACCCGCTATTATGACTACATCGAAAAAGAGAACGAGCGGCTTAAAGAGCGTGTAGCGACACTTGAGACCGAGACCAAAGATATGCGTTCACAGCGTGAAGCGATGCTGATCGCAGAGCGTGACAAGATAGAGCAGATCTACAAAGAACGAGATGATCAGCTACGCAGTGTCCTGCAAGTAGTCGCATCGAAGTTCCTTACTCAGGCGACGATGGACAGTGTCATCGAAGATGCAGTCACAGCTGAGGTGATCGAAGAACATACTACTGACAGTACTTCTGATGAGTCTCCTGCTGATGTGTTTGTAGAGCGTCGTAAAGAGTTGGTCCTGCTCAAAGACTTCCTAAGACTTAAAGCCTATAAGAAAAAGAAACGCGAGAAGATCAAAGAACGATTTAAAAAGTACGCTTATGATGATAGTCGCATCATCATGAAAGGCGATAAGATCTTTTTGAACCCTAACCACTTTGACTATAGTGATCTTTTAGAATAAGGACTACGATGGAGCATATAGGACATTTTGTCAAGACAGAGGACATCGCTGTTGAGAAAGATGAGAGTATTGCCTCCGCTATAGAAGTGATGTATCGTAATGGTGAAGGTGTCGTCGTCGTCATCGATGAGAACAGAGTCATCGGGATCTTGACCGAACGTGATGTGGTAGGGATCCTTGAGGATAAGACCTATCTTCAACAACCTGTTTTGGAGATCGCAAAAAAGAAGATCATCAGTATCCGGCCGGACCGCTCTATCGAGTATGCACTGCACATCCTCATCGACAATAATATCAGACGTCTTGTGATCATTGATAAAGATGACGACTTTGTGGGGATCGTCACCCAGGAGATGATCGTCAATCTGCTTGAAGCAGAACACTACAGGGTCAACCTGAAAGTCTCACAGGTCATCTCCACTTCAGAGGGTATTGTCACCCTTGCGCTGGAGAGTACACTTGCTGAGGCGGTCTCTCATATGCATCAAAAACGGATCGGTTCGGTACTTATCGCTGATGGAAGTGATATCGTCGGCATCATCACTGAGCGTGATATGGTCCGTATCGTCACTCAGAAGATACCGAGAGATCGAGCGATCAAAGAGGTGATGAGTAAGCCAGTCATCGCTGTGCGTGTAGATGACTCCATACAGTCCATTGTAGATATGATGAAGACACGAAATATCCGGAGAGTACTGGTCAAGGATGTCAATGGGAACCCTGTAGGTGTGATCGGGACTCGGGACATCATCAAAAACATCAAAGGCAATTACGGCTTGCTTGTCGAAAATAAACTCAAGCATACGAAACGGGCATTTGATATCATAGATGAGATAATCTTTGAACTCTATAGTGATGGTGATCAAGATCTCATCCAGTGGGGAAACAGAGCGGCAGTAGAGGCCTTTGGCAATAGCATAGTGGATAGACCTATAACGGTGTTGATCGAGCCCTCTGTCTGGTCAGATGTCATGCATACGCTCGAGAGAGACGGGAAGATCATCGACTATAAAGTCACTATGGCGAAAGAGGAGTATCTGCTCTCCTCAAATGAGTATAGCCAGCATCAGCGTTCCCTGATCTTGATCTGTAAGGACGTGAGTGAGTATGAGCAACGTCTTCGTGATGAAGAGGTAGTGCGCCTTGAGCAGGAGAAGACACTGCAGATCTTGCAAAATACGATCGACCAGCAGCAGAACATCGTCGTCGTGAGCAATGGAAAAGAGATCTATCGGGCCAATAAGGCACTTCATAAGTTCTTTCATGTCGATTCACTTGCAGAGTTTCGGGAGAAGTACAGCTGTATATGTGACTTCTTTATTGCTCATGATGACTACTTCCATCTGGGAACACTGGCTCAGGACGAATCATGGTCGCAACGCTTATCGGGACAGGATGAACAGACACTTGTCTCTATGATAGATCATGGCTCAGGTGAACCAAGGGTCTTTACTCTTAAAGTCAATAGACTTGAGAGAGGAAGCGATCTTTATGTAGCGACCTTCTCGGATGTGACAGACCTGCAGATCATCTCACAGGAGAACTACTATAAAGCTACACATGATGCGTTGACCGGTCTCTATAATCGGGTCTTCTTTGTCGAGAACATCGTAGATAAGATCACACTGGCATCAAGGTATGGCTCATCACTTTCGCTGGTCTTGTTTGATATAGACCATTTTAAATCGGTGAACGATACTTATGGGCACCTCGTGGGTGATGAGGTCCTGATCA
>JAUWRZ010000113.1 GCA_030610325.1 Sulfurimonadaceae bacterium
AGATATCATCACAGCTCGTTCGGGTGTGGAGATAGAGGTCAAAAGTGGTGTGGTCCGTAACCTTGAGAGACATAAAGATAGCGGCATCGCACTCTCTACCGATCCGGACTCCATCGTCAATGATCCGGAGATCGATATTGTCGTAGAACTGATGGGTGGAGTCGATGAGCCATTCGCAGTCGTAAAAAAAGCGCTTGAAAACGGTAAAGCAGTGGTGACGGCTAACAAAGCACTTCTGGCGTATCATCGTTATGAGCTGCAAGACATCGCAAAAGAGATAGCTTTTGAGTATGAAGCAAGTGTCGCAGGCGGGATCCCCATCATCAATGCGCTACGTGACGGTCTCTCTGCAAACCACATCGAGTCCATTCAGGGTATCATGAACGGTACCTGTAACTATATGCTTACGAAGATGATGGATGAGGGTGTAGCTTTTGGAGCTATCTTGCAAGAGGCTCAAGAGCTTGGTTATGCAGAAGCCGATCCGACCTTCGACATCGGGGGCTTTGATGCAGCACATAAACTGCTGATCCTTGCTTCTATCGCTTATGGGATCGATGCCAAGCCTGAGGATATCCTGATCGAAGGTATAGAACATATCACGCAAGATGATATCGCTTTTGCTAAAGAGTTTGGATACGCGGTGAAACTACTGGGTATTGCCAAGCGTGATGGTGATGAGGTGGAACTGCGTGTACACTCCTGCCTTATCAGCAAAAGTGAGATGATCGCTAAGATAGATGGCGTGATGAACGGTGTCAGCGTGATCGGTGACATGGTCGGTGAGACACTCTATTATGGTCCGGGTGCCGGTGGCGACGCTACAGCTAGTGCTGTCGTAGCCAACATCATCGATATAGCCCGTTCGGGCAAGAGTGCACCGATGCTTGGGTTTGATCGACCGCTTGAGCATGGCCTTAGACTTAAAGCAAAAGATGCGATCAGCTCAAAATACTACCTTCGCCTGCAAGTCGTGGACAAGGCTGGTGTCCTGGCTCAGATCACAAAACTCTTTGGCGAGCATAATATCTCTATTGAGACGATGCTACAGCGTCCATCAGACGGCAAATATGCTAACCTTCTTTTCTCTACACATAGCGCACTTGAACGCAATATTCAGAACGTCCTCAAAGCACTTGAGACTTTGGACCTTGTAAACAGTACCCCGGTGATGATCAGAATCGTCTGATCATACACTGTTTCAATGCCATTAAGTCAAGTATCTTAAGTCTATCATGTGCTTTGAAATGGCACATAACACACGTATCATGTGCTTCGAAATGACACATAACAGACGTCTTCGTAAACTGAGAGTCTTAGGAGTGCTGACCTTTGGCACTCTCCTCTATGACTCCTGAACTGCAGAAGTAAAGCCTTCTGCTCCCAAACCTTAAAGAGCGATGATGACTCTTGACTTGATGAATTGATACACTGCTCCCTGGACTATTACAGACCTCCTCCTAAGTTCTATCATGAAGTACTCCAATATATCGTCTTCTTTTAATGTCGTAATATGGGTACATCGAGCTAATATGCTCTCACATTTGCAATGATAACAGTTACAGTTAGTTAATGATAAATATGAGTGTATAATGGGGGATTATATTGGCTTATAAGGATTCCCATGAAGATCTTATCTATCTTTTTGTTATCACTCACACTTATGTTTACCGCATGCGGTGGCGGCAGCAGTGATGAGGGCACGACAAAATCAACACAGTTTTTAAGTGTCCCTTTCACACCGGCTGCTGATACCCCAATAGGTATTGATAAGATCGTGACCATGACCTTCTCAGCAGCTATTGATAGAGAAACCGCTGATACTACATCTATATATATTGAGGATGAGAACAGAGAGCGCATCCCAGCTTCTATCGTGGTCTCGGATAGTAAGATCAGTATCATACCGACAGACTATTTTATAGAGGATAGCCGCTATACCCTTGTCGTGACGACGGATGTAGCAGATGTGGATGGTCTTAGCCTGGAAAATACCTTTAGCTTTACGTTCACAACATCGTTTGGTCCAGATATTTCGCCGCCGTCATTAGTGACATACACACCGGCAGAAGGCTCATCGGTTGCTCCTGAGAGCAATGTCACGATGGAGTTCGATGAGGTGATAGTCGCTGATGATGAGGGCCTGTTCAAACTGCTCAATAGTGATACAAATGTATCTGTAGCAGGTATTACGACAGTCAGTGATCATCAGATCCTCTTTGCTCCAGGCAGTTTACTTGAACATGAAGGTAATTATACAGCTACTTTAGTAGGTATAGTCAAAGATGTGGCAGGTAATGAGTATAACGGTACGATAAGAAGTTGGGACTTCTCGGTTGACCCAGCTCTGGACATTACCGCTCCTTCAATGGTATCACTTACACCTACCGATGGGACATCTGCCGATAAAGCGACCGCTATCATCATGGCATTTGATGAACGGATCATGGATGACAATGCATCGCTTGAAGTCAAATACAGTGGTACAAATACGGCTATCGAGGGAACATCGATGGTCAATGACAATACATTGAACTTTGTTCCAACAGCTGAACTGACACCGGGCGAAGATTATACAGTCATGGTTCAGGGAAGTGTCGAAGACCTGGCAGGAAATACCTATGTCGGTGTGACAAGCTGGGACTTCTCCGTTAATCCAGCGGTGGATAGTATCGCGCCTGCAATGCTGTCACTAACACCTGCGGATGGGACATCTGCTGATAAAGCGACCACTATCATCATGGCCTTTGATGAGGATATCCATGACAGTAGTGCATCACTTGAAATAATAGATAGCAGCACGGCTACAGTCGATGGAACGTTGATGATCAATAATAACACCGTGAGTTTTATTCCAACCAGCGATCTGACACCGGATGAAGATTACACAGTCATGCTGCAGGGGAGTGTAGAGGACCTTGCGGGCAATGCCTATGCCGGTGTGACAAGTTGGGACTTTTCGGTCAATCCGCTGGTAGACAGTAGCGCGCCTGCAATGCTGTCACTAACACCTGTAGATGGGACATCTGCCGATAAAGGGACCAACATCATCATAGCATTTGGTGAGGAGATCGCCGACAACGGTGCATCATTAGAAGTCAGAGACAGTAGCAGTGATATAGTTGTCGGGACATCGATGATAGATGACAATACATTGAGCTTTATACCGACCAGTGATTTGATTCCGGGTGAGGACTATACGGTCACACTACAGGGGAGTGTACAAGACCTTGCCAGCAATACCTATGCCGGTGTGACAAGTTGGGATTTTTCAGTCGATCCGATCGTAGCGACCATGCTGACAGTGACCAATATAAAACGTCAGGGTGAGAAGATAACTATTGAGTTTTATGAACCATTGGACCCAGCAACAGTCGATGGGACTGATTTCCTTCTTAATGGAGGTGCTATTGGTCTTACCGGATTTATAGTCAAAGGTGGTGATTGGCAGGTGGAGTTTACAGCTGATACTACATTAACAGGTGATGAGACTATCACTATCTCCGGTACTGTCACAGATAGACTTGGAAACATCCATAACGGGGGTATAGAGAGAGACTACAGTGTATTAGGCCTGCTTACTGTGTGGGATGTCAAAAATAACAGTGGTCTGATAAATGTCAAATTTTGGGAAGTACTAGATCAACCAATAGAGTTAGAGATACTAGATACATCGACCGTGAGTGCAGATGATTTTCTTATTGATGGCGGCGCCATAACCTTTAGTGACTTTAGGATGAAAAACGATTATGAGGTCGAGTTTACAGCAGACACACCGCTTACTGGTGATGAAGTCATCACCATCTCCGGTGAGATACAAGATGTCGGTGGGAATATTCACAACTATGGTATCGCAGTCAGTCATACATTTAGGTGAAGCAGATATTGTCTTTAGGGTTCATCTTATCCCATCCACGAGAGCAAAGAAGGATTAGGAATATATAATTAATAATAACGTATTCAGTTATTATTTATTTGATTTGTTATACAATTTGTAATTGTAAATCATATTGAGAAGGATAGACATGAGAATATTATTGATTTTTTTATTATCTTTAACACTTCTTTTCACTGGCTGTGGCGGTGGTAGTAGCGATACAAGTAGTGCCAAATCCACACAGTTTCTAAGTGTCCCTTTTGCACCGGCTGCAGATGATGTACCCATAGGCATAGAGAAGATAGTGACCATAACCTTCTCGGCAGATATCGACAGGACAACAGTAGATGATAGCTCTGCATATATCATGGATGCAAACAAGAACCATATCCCAGCCGAGTTACGGGTCACTGATGATCGCATAAGTATCATACCGACTGACTATTTTTTAGAAGATAGCCGTTATACGATCGTCATCACTACAGCTGTCGCAGATGTTGAAGGCCGGACTTTAGAAGTCTCTTTTACTTTTGTGTTCACGACCTCTACCGGTCCAGACATGACGCCACCTTCATTAGTCTCATATTCACCGGAGGAAGGTACATCTGTAGATAAAAGCAGCCATGTCATCATGGAGTTTGATGAGTTGATAGTCGCTGATGAAGTAGGTCTGTTCGAGTTACTAAACAGTGATACTGATCTACCTGTAGAAGGCATCACGATAGTCAGTGAACATACGATCCGCTTTGCTCCGATAGGGCTGCTTGACTATGAGGGAAATTATACGGCTACGTTACTTGGTACGGTTGAAGATATCGCCGGTAATGAGTATAACGGTACAGTGCGAAGCTGGGCTTTCTCTGTTGACCCTTTTACAGAGAGTACACCGCCTTCACTGCTATCAGTAACGCCTCCGGAAGGTATATTAGCTGATAAGTCGACTACTATCATCATGGAATTTGACGAAGCGATAGTCGCTGATCTGGTGGACTTAGTGGAGTTAAATGTAACAGCTTCAGGTGCGATCGTCCTTGGTAGTGCGACTGTAGATGGGAATATCTTGACCTTTGCCCCAACAGCTGATCTTACTCAAGGGGAAGATTATACAGCTACATTGACAGGTGCAGTGACTGATGCTTTTGGCAATGAGTATAACGGTACGATGAGAAGCTGGGACTTTTCTGTGACTCCTGCTGTGGACCTTATTGATCCGGGACTATTTGCTTTGACACCAGAGGCAGGTGCATCAGAAGACATAGTGACAGAGATCATCATGGCCTTTGATGAGTCGATAGCCGATAATGGGGTCGAGCTTCAGCTAAAAGATAGTGATACCGATACTGTCTTGAGTGGAAGCTCATCCGTGAGCGGTAATGCCATACACTTTATACCCGATAGTAATCTTACTGCGGATGGAAACTATACGGTTACGTTACAGGGGGGTGTGGAAGACCTGGCGACTAGAGGCTACACAGGTCAGACTAGCTGGGACTTTTCCGTAAATACAGTTGATGTGTTATCTGTGCATAGAGATGATTATAAAAAGAATGGTCATGAAAATACCATTACGATTGAGTTCTCCGAAGATCTGGACCTCTCTACTGTAAGTGAGGATGATTTTGAGATCAAATTACTGTTCTTCCCTCTGAATGACCCAACTGTTTGGAACTATACTGAGAGTGCTAGATCAGTGAGTTTTGTGGTATATCTTGAATATCCAGAGAACTCAGCATATAATATAACAGTCTCCGGAGACATCAAAAACCTTGGAGGAAACAGCCATAATAATGGGGAAGAGAAGACCTACTGGTTTGGTGACGAGAACGGTGAGACTATACTAGATGATAATGACCAGGGTGAGAACGAACAATGATGACGGACTATAGACTAGTCTGTCATCACTCTGTTACAGATAACAATTATTAAGGATCAAAGATGCGAATCATATTTTTCTTATTGACACTAACAGCTTTTGCCTGGTCAAGTATCGGGAACGTCGGAGTCATCAAAGGCAATGCAACGGTTATGCGTAGCAGTGGCACACTTGAGGTCACGAACGGGATGGCCCTTGAGATCAGAGATGAGATCAAGACATCAGCCAAGTCACGTCTGCAGGTGATCTTAAAAGATGATACGGTCGTGACGATCGGACCGAACTCTACATTTATCTTTGATGATTATAACTTTGGTACTAAAGACAATAGTGTCGTCAAGATGCGTATAAAGTAAGGATTTTTCCGTTCGGTCACCGGGAAGATCGGTAAAATAGCGCCGGAACGTTTTAAGGTCAAGACCTCTTCGGCGACGATCGGTATCCGTGGTACGGACTTTAGTGCCCTGGTAGCAGACAAACAAGAGACTATCACCTGTTATAAAGGTGGCATCGATGTCTCCATTGGGATGACCTCTATAGCAGTCGATGCGGGCATGATGCTCGACCTTGCCGGTGGAAAAGCAGTACTTAAGAAGTTTGATCATGGGAAGTCACAGAGTAAGGCTAAAAAAGCCAAGAGTAATTCTCGCAAGGCAGGAGTACAGAGTGTTGACGATGAGAGCGATGATAGTTCTCAGGTGGCAGTCGATCAGTTGGCCGATGTGACACAGCAGGAAGTCCAAAGTACCAATGTGGGACATCTGGAAGATCCGACAGTCGGTTTTGAAGGGCGCTAAGGCGCCTTTGATCAAATATCAGAAGAAGCGATACTACACTTTCTAACACCCTCAGTGATGTTTTATAGTTTTTCCCATACAATAGGAGATCAATACTAAACACAGGCATATAGGCATACTTTTGCATCGTTTTTTGTATGTTAGAACTGTAAGTCAATAGAGGTCGTTATGAAAGTATTATCTACATTGTTACTGGCACTTGTGCTTATGTTCACAGCTTGTGGTGGCGGAGGTGCGGGAAACTCCGATGACGGCATCGAAGGCGGTGACGAATCCGCTGAGTTCTTATCAGTCTCTTTTAACTCCTCTGATGATCTTATCCCCATAGG
>JAUWRZ010000328.1 GCA_030610325.1 Sulfurimonadaceae bacterium
GTCTTCTCAGTCGGGTCATAAGACTCATACTGGGCAAACAGGGGAGCACGGTAAGTGGTCCCGAAATTACTCAGAAGATCGTACTCTGCATTGAGATAATAACCACTCGCATCGGTAGCTGCTATCGGGTTCTCCCACTCATCAGCACCATCGACAGTCGTTGCTGTATAGAGCCCTTTGAGTTTGAAGCCGCTGCTGGCATAGACGGCGTGGATATCGTAGATAAAGGCCGAGGAGCCGTTTGGATGCCCCTGCGCTGCGTCACCGTAATACATGGAAGCTCCTGCGAGAAGACCGTTATAGCCGGTATAATCAAGCCTTCCTACAAAAGCGACACGGTTCATGGTCCCTTTGTCTGTTGCACCGACGCGTCCTTTACGTATCCACTGGGTCTCACTGGCCTCATTACCGGCTTTGAGGTCAAGTGCATTGACGATCCCTGCCGTATAGTCGAGTCCGGTCTCACCGATCTTACCGTAAGTGAGGACTCCGTTCTCATGCCAGGTCGATGGCAGAAGGTATCTTTCGACTTCCGGTCGCTGAACGGTGTTGAAAAGGGTAGGTTCGTGGCGTGCGTTGATGAGGCCCATAGGTACCAGCAGATGACCGACACGGATATTAAAGGCCTCATCTATCAGAAAGTCGAGGTACATAAATTCGATGGCGACTTCATCACCGCCGTGTTCAAACTCCAACTCTGTGTTTAAGATGATGCTGTCACTGAACTTGTAACCGATATAAGGTACGAAGCGATAGACATCGGCAAAAGCATCCCCGTTATCGGGGTTAGCCCAGTACATCTCACCATAACCACCGATAGAGA
Organism: Sulfurimonadaceae bacterium; assembly: GCA_030610325.1. Lineage (GTDB taxonomy): Bacteria > Campylobacterota > Campylobacteria > Campylobacterales > Sulfurimonadaceae > BB26. Next base: position 824 of record JAUWRZ010000328.1, read on the forward strand.
GAGGGGATTTGGAGTAGTAGACCTTTGATGCTCCGTCACCGAGTCCGCTTACAGCCTGTGTCGCATCGACCTCGGTGAAACTGAACGAACCGCTCTTTATGTCAGCAGTCTCTTCGATCAGGGCCTCTGTCTGTTCTTGTAAAGCAGCTACCTGTGCTTTTAGCTCTGTTAACTCCTCTTGTGTCCCTGCAGATAACGCTGTAGCCAGTATCATAGATATAGTCATCGAATAGAGTCTCTTCTCCATCTTCTTCTCCTTTGTTGGTAATGATAATAAATATCAAATACATAGTAGAAATTTACCATATGGCGCTTTAAATGAAAATTAAACTGATAATTAATATCATAAAAGTAGCTTTGCTATCAGTTTTTGCCGACCTGCTTCTTCTAAAGGGTCTCATGAACGCCTAAAATACGGGGAGTTCGATATAAAATATTGTTTCATATAAATATTTGTGTAAAATAAGTGAAGTCTTATCTTGGGAGATATTATGCTTGATATTGATCTACTTTTCTCTTTTTTACTTATGGGTATCCTTTTTATCCGTCAGGTCATCATCTTCCGACAGCCCAATAAGATCAACTATGCTCCTCTGTTACTGGGTGTAGGGGGCATTGGGGCGATGATGCATCTGCTTTTACATCCGGAAAATGAGGACTTTATCCTGCTTTTTCGTGAGTCGATGCTCCCTTTCTTTGTCGGCTTGATACTCTTTATCATCATGAACATCATGCGTCAGACACAACAGCAGCAGACTACGATAGTTGAGCATGACTTTACGGACTCACTGATGGATCAGGTGATACAGCTAAAAGCCTATATCAATGTGTTGGAGGAGAACCAGCATCAGCTGCATGAGCAAGAAGATACCATGCAGCATGATATGACGCTGGTCTTTGAGAAGGAGATCAGTGCTTTACATGCGATACAGGAGAACCAGAAGGGTCTGCTCGAGCAGTTGAGCTCTATCATAAGTGTTCAAAACGAGTCTCTGAAAAACTTTGAGGACTTCACACAAAAAGAGATGCCGGATCTTGATAATGTCATCCATCGCCATATCGATATGTTTCGCGTCGCCGAGCAAGACCATTTTAATCAAGTCAAGCAACTACTTGAGAGCTCAGAACAGACGGCTTTGGGTGAGAAGCTTGATGCCTTCCGTGTGACTATCGATCATCTGGCTGAGAACAATAGAGAAGCGGCTAAAGAGATGATCGCACAGGCAAGCCGAGAGACCAAGGTGATGTTATCGGATTTCTCAAAACAGCTGACTGCACTAAGGTCTCAGGCGGAGGGGATCGCTACCTCTTTATCTGAAGATGAGACGATGTTCCAGAGTCTGCGTGAACAGAGTCAGCTTGTCATGAAGCAGATAGTCCTCTCTGCCCAGCAGATGAACGAGATCTCAGGTGATGGTGAGCGGATCCGGGGTATCTATGAACCTCTGGGTGGGCTCAACAAAGAGATAGTAGAGATCCATGATGACTATATCTCGGCAAAGCTACAGCTTGAGACATTGACGAAGACCTTACGCGCTGTCGAGACTGACCGTCTGGAGAAGATGCAACATTTCATAGAGACACTGGGTGAACAGCTCGACAATAAGATCGGAGAGTCGATGGATACCCTGCATGAGCACTATCATATCGCGCAGAAAGATATCTCAAAAAGTGTCAAGGAACTCTCTTCTAGAAACAAACTTCAGCAGAGTTATCAGGCAGACGCCTAAGTATTCATATTACTTTACAGATCTAAATAGCCTGATAGAGAGGCCAGCTATAATGCCAAAAAAACAACGGAGATAGCAGATGTTATTTAGAATGAGTATAGTATTGGGACTACTTGGGTCAAGCCTTTTTGCCGGAGCAGTGACAACCGAGACAGTAATGTTTCAAGGTACACCTGTACAGCTGAGTGGGACAAAGATCAATGTTGGTGATATGGCTCCTGTAGTCACGGTAGTAGATAGAGATCTCAATGAAGTAGAGATAGGAGACAAGACGAAGAAGCTACAGGTCATCGTCATGGTACCGAGTCTCGATACTCCGGTCTGTAACCTGGAAGCAAGGACATTCAACTCAGCGATGGGAAGTCGTCCTGAGGTCCAGTTGGTGACTGTCTCGATGGACCTTCCGTTCGCTGGTAAACGCTACTGCGCGGCACATGGTGTCGATGATATTTTGGTGACAAGTGATTTTCGTTACCGAAAAGCGGCAGAGGCTTACGGCATGCTTCTCGATGATGGTCCATTGAAAGGGCTATTTGCCAGAGCGATCTTTATCGTAAAGGATGGTCAGGTCATCTATAGACAACTTGTTCCGGAGATCACCGAGGAACCGGACTATAAAGCAGTCTACCGGGTACTTGACGCCCAAAGCTAGTCAGTAGTCAAGCATCTTAGTCTATCATGTGCTTCGAAATGGCACATAACACACGTCTTCGGAAACGGAGAGTTTTAGAAGTGCTAACCCTTGGCACTCTCCACTATGA
>JAUWRZ010000374.1 GCA_030610325.1 Sulfurimonadaceae bacterium
CTTAAGTCAAGAGATATCATAGCTCTAGAGATCTGGAACCGGAAGGCTTTGCCTCCGCTATTTCGGGAGTAGTCTCCGTTTACGAAGAGACTGAATGCTTGACTTGATCGCATTGACCTACCCCTCTACTATCCTAACAAAAATACCACGCTGATCCAAAGATAACTATACCCATCCCCAACAACTAAACGATCACTTCGAAATATATGATAAAAATACCTTTTTTCTTCGTCAAAGCAGTTCACTATTACTAAATGTGATGGCTTTATCACTCAAGTCTGTTTTCACTTCCGATTTGTAATTACCCTAAACACTTTTTAGTTAGAATCTATAAGTCGTGGCACCTTTAGAGACTCTATGGCAGATCTCATAGGACCTCTAGAGATGCCTTGCCAGCTGGATCACATACGGTTATCGTGATCCAAATACAGATGAGAGCAGTATTATGAAGCATAAACTAAAATGGACGTTGATCGGGCTTGGAACCTTGTACCTTATTGTAGGTTTTTTTGTCATCCCTTTTACATTGGAGAAAAAACTACCTGAGATCGTCAGTGAGGCTACTGGAGGTTCGTTCACAGTCGGATCAGTGTCGTTTAATCCCTTGATAGCGAGACTGGAGATCAACGAGATATCTCTGGAAGACCCTCAAGGAGAGAGCTTCTTCGATATGAGTCAGCTTATCGCGAACGTCAGTCTTATCTCTTTGTTCACGGCGACAGTACATGTAGAGGATATTGAGCTTTTTGAACCCCGTACGACCATAAAGCACAATGAAGACGGTTCGTTTAACTTTGATTGGCTTACGCAGTCAAAAACGCAAGAGACAGAAGCAGTGAACAGTGATGATAACAGTAGCTCTACTGAACTTCCCCGTGTGCTTGTAGACCGTTTTGCCCTGGTAGATGGGAGGTTCTCTTTTGCTGATATGACCAAGGAAAAACCATTTGAGGTGGGCCTGGGACCGATAGGATTCGTGTTAAAGGATATCGATACGGCCGATATTGCGAGCAGTGATGACAACATCCATATCTATACGCATATTAGTGATGGCGGCTTTATAGATGTGAAAAGTGATATCCTCTCTCTGGACCCGCCGGCACTGAGGGGAAGTGTGGTCTTTCAATCGGGCGCGCTCTATACGGACTGGAAATATATCCAGGAGAACTTTCGGCTTGAAGTGGCTGATGGGAAGATGCATCTCGACTTTGATTTTGATGTAGATATGAAGTCACTTGATGATATGAGAATTGATAACCTTCAGTTTGCTATGGAGAAGCTGCGCATCAAACCAAAGGCAGAGAACGCGGATGTCTTGCGTATGGGTCTGTTGGCTGTAGATAATGTGACGATAGAACCGTTGAAGCAACGAGTGAACATCGAAGGTGTACGTATAGATGATGTCGATATCTTTGCCAGACGTGATGCTGAGGGTATAGTGGATTGGCAACGTCATCTGGCACCGGTCGAGACGACTGGTGAGCAGAACGTGACGGGGGAGCCGGAAGAGGTCGCAGTGGAGGAGAGTAATGCCACTTCGGAGCCATGGCTGGTCACGCTTGATAGCTTTAGCATGGCGAAGATCAAGGCTAGGTTCAAAGATGAGGCGGTCGCTCCCAATGTGACTACGACTTTAAACGATCTTACGATGAATGCAGCTCATATCAGTTCGCAGGGCTCCACACCACTGGAGTATGACCTTACAATGGCGATCAACAAGAGTATGATCTGTAAAAGTTCGGGTGATATAGCGCACACCCCATTGGATATCAATGCCAAATCTGGTTGTGAGGCTATCGATCTTACCTGGTTTAGACCGTATATCGATCAGGCAGCCAATGCGGCACTTGAAAAGTATGATGTTGCCTTGACACACGGTAAGGTGGCGTTTAATGCAGGTACGCTGATCAAAGAGAGTGACAGCGCGATAGCTATAGAGACGTATGATACTGACTTCGCTCTGCATGAGCTGACGCTGAGGCAGAAGAGCAACAAGGCGCTGCTGCTTCGTCTGAACAAGATGGGTATCGAAGATATACGGGCAAACACACTTGAGCAGGAACTGAATATCAAGAAGTTTGTACTGGACAGACCTGTGCTGTACGCCAGAAAAGATAAAAATGGAGCTATCGACTGGGCCGGTGTCATCGTGCCTAAAGTGGCAGAACCAGCCAAAGAGCCAAAAGTCCCTGTTGAGCCTGAGTCTAAAGAGGTCGATGGACCTGCCTGGAAAGTAGGTCTTGCTCATTTTGCCTTAGATAAGGGAGATGTCACCTTTAGCGATAAAAGTCTAAGTACACCGGTAAAGTCTCGTCTTGACTGGATAGAGGTCGATGTCCATGATATCAGTTCACAAGAGAAGAGCAAGATGAACTATAAGACCTCTCTGCGTATCAATAAAAAAGGGCGTCTCTATACAAAAGGTTCACTGATCCATACTCCTCTGCAGCAGAGCGGGTCGATCCACCTTAAGGACCTTCAGTTAAGTGATCTCGATCCTTACATCCAGGAGGGTGCTTATGTGAGCATCAAACGAGGGTCGCTAAACATCAAGGCTAAGGAGTCTTACGAAGTGTCATCATCCAAACCTGACCTGAGGCTGACAGGAAGTCTGAGTATCTCTGACTTTGTTGCCAATGATACTCATGATGACAGCGTCTTGTTCGCCTTTGAGGATATCACGATAGACCCTTATCTCTTTGAATATGCTCCAAATAAGCTATTTATTGAAGAGATCGATATGAAGACGCTCTATGCCAATGTCATCATCGATGAGAACAAAGTGATGAACTTTGCCGAACTTGTAAAAGAGAAAGAGGGTGCAGCAGTAGAAGAGCCGGAGGCACCGGTAGCAGTGTCAAATACGACGAAAAGTGAGCCATTCCCGGTGACCATCGTAAAGGTAGCCATCGATGGCAGCAGTACCAACTTCGCCGACTTCTCACTGCCTCTGCGCTTTAATA
>JAUWRZ010000074.1 GCA_030610325.1 Sulfurimonadaceae bacterium
GTGTGACTGCAGCCCCGACAAGGTGGCTCACATCACTCTCATAATAGTTCCCGTTTACCTTCTCACCGCTCTTGAGCAGTCCAATAAAGAAACCATCACTCTCATAGATGATCTGGTCTATCTGCCCTATAAGTGTCTGCTGTGGCATGTTTAAAAAGAGGGGAATCGGTAAGTGACCATCTGCATCTACTTACGCTTTGACGCGCTCAAGACGATCGGCTTCTTGTGCTTTGTAGAGTGCCGCACATCCTTTGGAGAGGTCACGGATCTTGAGGATGTAGTTGGCCCGTTCTGTCTGGGAGATCGCTTTTCGGGCATCGAGGATGTTGAAGGTGTTCGAAGCCATCATACAGAGGTCATACGCAGGTAAAGGAAGACCCGCTTCAAGGGCGCGTTCACACTCCGCTGACTTGGCGTCAAACTCGGCAAAGAGCATAGCGACATCAGCCACTTCGAAGTTATATTTGGAGAACTGTATCTCGCTCTCCATGTGGACATCCCGGTAAAGTGTCTTACCGTGAGCACTTTCGTTCCAGACTATATCGAAGACGGTATCTACGCCTTGCAGGTACATCGCCAGACGTTCTGTCCCGTAAGTGATCTCGACAGCTACAGGGTCACAGGCGATCCCGCCTACCTGTTGAAAATAGGTGAACTGAGTCACCTCCATCCCGTTTAACCACACTTCCCAGCCAAGGCCCCAGGCACCCAGTGTCGGGGATTCCCAGTTATCTTCCACAAAACGGATATCATGATCTTTGAGGTCCAGTCCAAGGTACTCCAGACTTTTAAGGTAAAGCTCCTGAATATTTGCCGGACTCGGTTTGATCAGTGCCTGAAACTGGTAGTAGCTTCCCAGTCGGTTAGGGTTCTCACCATAACGACCATCTGTCGGACGACGGCTCGGAGCGACATAAGCGACTGACCACGGCTGTGAGTCCAGTGAACGTAAAAAGGTCGCAGGGTGAAACGTCCCTGCACCTGCAGGGATATCATATGGCTGGACTATGTTACAGCCCTGCTCTTTCCAAAACTCCTGCAGTCTCAACAGCATATCGCTAAATGTGATCATTGAATCCCCTAAAGACATCATCGATGCCCAAATAAATTGCGCCATTATATCGCCTGATCACTTGCTTCTGACTAAAAATGACAAAGTGCCTAAGCCACTTCATCCGACTCCACTTAACATCACTCTCATCGATCTTGAGATATAATATATTTTTTTTAGGTCTTTATCGTTCTTATTGCAAAACAGAGGAGCTCTCAGATCCGTTTTCCGTCTCGCATACTCTTATCACTCTTACTCCTCTCAGCACTGCTCCATAGTGCGACTGCTCCGGATAAGATCACACTACAGCTAAGCTGGCTCGATCAATTTCGGTTTGCCGGCTACTATATGGCTAAAGAGAAGGGTCTTTACCGCGACGCTGGACTTGATGTCACGCTAAGACCCTATACGCAGACGACACGACCTGTCGATGATGTCCTTAGTGGCGATGCCGATTACAGCATCGCCAGTTCCTCTTTACTTATCGACAGACTTAAGGGCAGACCTGTCGTTGCCCTGGCCGCGATCTTACAGTCGTCACCAGAGACCCTGCTGGCACTAAAGAAGAGTCCTATCAAGTCTATAGAGGATATCCGGGGCAGACGCATCATGACAAACAGAGGCAGACAGAACAGCTACTCCTATCAGGCTCTACTTAGCAGTAAGGGCATCTCACTCTCTGATGTCACACTGCTGCCTCACTCTTTTGATATCGAGGACCTTATCAGCGGCAAGACAGACCTGATGGTGACTGATCTCTCCACTGATCCCTATCTACTGCGCGAAAAAGGGATAGAGACGATCGAGTTCACCTCCAAAGACCATGGGTTCGATCTCTACAGTGACATCCTCTTTACTACAGAAGAGGAGATCGATTCCCATCCCCAGCGTGCCAGGCTTTTCCTCGAGGCATCGATCCATGGATGGGAATACGCCTTTGAGCATCTCGATGAGAGTGTGGAGCTGATCCTCAAAAAGTACAATGCGCAAAACAGAAGTCGAGAAAGCCTGCTATTTGAAGCCAAAGCCTTGAAAAGACTTGCCTATGATCACAATGATCGTCTCGGTGATATCACCAAAGAGAGGATCAGAGACATCTACACCATCTATAAGGTACTTGGGCTGAGCGATGCACCGATGGAAGGACTTGATGGACTTATCTATCCAGCCTCTTTTAAGACTTCGCTGCAACTAACAGCTAAAGAGAAGAAGTTTCTTCGTACTCATAAGATACAGGCGATCTCTACTAAAAGGTGGGCTCCTTTCAATTACAACATCGACAGCAAGGGTGCAAAATCCTCGCTAAGTGGTATCTCTTACGACTTCTGGATGGAGATCGTCAAAAATGCCGACATGATGATGGAGCTTAACCATGCTGACTCCTGGGAGGACGTACTCACTGCGATAGAAGATAAAAAAGCGGACATATCGCTTGGTGCAGCCATCACCAATGAGCGTGAGGAGTATGCCATCTTCAGTAAACCCTACGACACCTTTGACAATGTGATCGCCACTAGAAGTAGTGTCGGCTACATCAAGAACCTCTCAGCACTAAACGGCAAGCGTGTAGCAGTCGGCCATGGTTACACTATCGAACATGAACTGCGCAAACACTACCCAAAGATAGAGATCTTGCCGGTGGACAGTACTCACGATGCGATCAAAGCACTTGAGGAGGAGAAGGTATTTGCTGTCGTGGGTCTGCTGCCGGTACTAAGCCATACTATCCACACCTCCGGATATACAGACCTCAAGATATCCGGGACCACTGAGTTTGATTTCAACATCCGTCTGATGCTGCGTGATGACTATCCTGAACTGCTCTCGATCGTAAACAAGGCGATCGATATGATCACCAAGGAGGAGCGTGAGGCTATCTTTAACCGCCATATGACCATCCACTATAAGTCAAAGGTCGATTATGAGCTTATCGGTCAGATCTTCTTGGTCTTTACCCTTATAGTAGCCCTGCTTTTCTTCCGTCAACGCTATCTCAAAAGGCATAATCTGGAACTACTCAGACTATCGATGACAGACAAACTGACACAGCTCTATAATCGCAGTAAGCTCGATGAGTCACTACTACAGCAGACTCGTCTCTATCATCGCTATCAACGGGACTTCTCTGTGCTCATGATAGATATCGATCACTTCAAGAAGATCAATGATACCTATGGGCACCTTGCCGGTGACCGAGTCCTCATCCAGATGAGTACAGCACTAAAGGTCAATCTGCGTCTGACAGACATCCTGGGACGATGGGGAGGTGAGGAGTTTATGATCATCTGTCCCGAGACTGACGAAGAAGGTGCCCTACGACTTGCCGAGTCACTTCGCAACATCATAAGAGATGCAGACTTTCAAGGTATTGGACGACTCACCTGCAGCTTCGGTGTCAGTACATTTCATGGCGATGACGATATCATCAGTATCATCCAGCGCGGCGATGATGCCCTCTATGAAGCCAAAGGGGCAGGCAGAGACCAGGTAATCTTCAGATGAAAGCATGCGGACTATCGATCTGAAGTATAATAGAGAACACTTAGGAGTCTGTCTGAGATGTCAGATCGAGATGATGTTCTATCACAACACGAGGACACTTTCAGCCAAACGGGAGAGATCTCGTAGACTCCGATCTCAAAGAGGGAGTCTTGCCGATGCATAGAACAGCACTTACCTCTGTTGTACTCATCACACTGCTTCTTCTCAGCGGCTGCGGTGGAGGCAGCAGCGCTTCATCCGAGAGTCCCGACGAAAACAGTAGTACACCTCAAGACTACCTCTCACCAAGTTCACCTCCAGGCGATACGACCGTTTCCGAAGCCCCTTCCGCACTAAAAGTGACTCCTATGCTCGTAATACAGGTCGAATATAAAGCGAACACCTTTAGCCGGAACGCACTCTCCTGGAGTAATAAGATCTTCGGTTCAGACAGAGGCAGTGACGGCTATAACAGACTAAATGCCTACTTCCATGAAGTCTCTTACGGTCACTTCACATTCTCACGGGCAGAGGAAGATGACGGCACTGCTGATGATGGTGTGATCACGGTCCGTCTAAACAAAGAGCATCCTGATTCAGGGAGTGGTGAGAGGATCCATCCAGATCTGAAGCTTGCGCTGCTCAAAGCTGATGAGGCTATAGATCTTGCCCACTATGACGACCTCGGTGACCATAACGGAGCGATCACCTCTGATGAGCTTACCATCGTCTTTATCATCGCAGGTCATGAGGAGGCTTACGACAGCAGTGACCATCCTGCTGTATGGGCCCATCAATCCTGTGTAGATGCCGAAAACACCCCGGTACTTGACGGTGTGAGTGTGATGGGCTGTGCTGATGATGGCAACTATGCCCTTTTCGGCGAGCGCCATCATGACCATGATGCCACGGTCGGTATCATCGCACATGAACTGGGTCACTCCACCTTTGACCTGCCCGATCTCTATGATACCGTGGACAGTGACTTCAGTGGTATCGGTTATTTCGGTCTGATGGGGTATGGCAGCTGGGGAAACACCTATGATGATATCAGCACTGATACCAAGCTCTATGGGAACACACCGGTGCACCTCACCGCATGGAGTAAGATACGAAATGGCTGGGTCACTCCCGAGATCATTGAGGGTAATGCGACTGTCACACTTCACCAAAGCGCCTCCCCAGACTATAACATCATCAAGATCTCTCATGATGATCAAGAGTATTTTTTATTGGAAAACCGGCATAACAGCCATTTTGACCGTGGACTTTATGGACTAAACGGCTTTTTTGAGGGGGGAATGGCTATCTGGCATATAGATGAGGAGGTCATCGATGCCAGATTTGAGAGCAATCACATAAACAATGACCGAGATCATAAAGGGGTAGATATCGAAGAGGCAGCTGAAGCAAATATCGATACAGGATACATAGACAGTAATAACCCGGGGCTGGGTCATGAGAAGAACCTGTTCTATCTGGACAACAAGACCCTATTTGATGACAGTACCCTTCCCGGTTCCAAGAGCTATGATGGTAGCAGTACCGGGATCACAGTCAAAGACATCTCTTCCAGAGACACTTTTATGACAGCCGACATCATCAATAGCGATCAGGAGTGAACATGCAGTGGCTACTACTTCCCATCATCCTCTCTTCGCTGCTTTATGCTGCACCCGCCCTCAGTACAAAACGGCAGTTCCAACAGCCAGATGGTACGACCTTCAGCGGTAAACAGCGTGGTGACGAGTACCTTAACTGGATAGAGAGTCAAGAAGGTGATATTTTGCTTTACAATAAAAAGAGCAGGCAGTATGAGTATGCGACCATCGATGAGGATGGACTAAGCACTAACGGACAAGCCGTTCGACCCTCCATCAAAGGCAGAAGGGCCATACCTCTAAACAGACAAGATGATGGGGATAAGATCAGAGCGCTCTGGGAGAAGAAGCGTCAAAAAGCACTGCAACGACAAAAGCGGATAAAGTCACGATAGATACGTGGTGTCGATCGAAGATATCAGACCATCTTACAGATGATATCTCCCACCTCTTTGTGCAGTGAGGCAGCTACCACACCACATTTGACTTTCAGTAAGAAGAGCACCTTATCACGATGCGTAGGGCTTAGGCACTCATAGTTCCCCATCCCTTTGGCGATGATAAGATCAGCCTCATCAAAGAGCTTCTGGCTCGCTTCATTTGCCCGGTCATAGACAAATCCCGGAGTATTGACACCACTGTCAGCAAGCTTACATAAGCTGTCAAAGCCTGCTTCCTCCGCCTCTTTCATCGTCACATCATTGATGATGGCACATCCGCGTACCATATAGGTGATAAGCAGTCGTGGGTAGAGCTCCTGCAGTGTCTCGATATAGAGATAGTCAAAGATATGTTCACCGACATTATCACCAATATAGAGCAGTGTCTCAGCCTGTTCCAGAGAAGCTCGTACGCTATCCATATCATCATGAGCAAAAGCGGTATCGAAGATCTTGCCTATCTCCTCATCAAGCGAAAACGTCACTTGCGCAGCGAGGTCGATGACATTACCCGCGACAGCCACCTTTGTAGCAGTAAGCAGCTTGTCATCAGCCCTGGCGATCTTTGTACGAAGAAGTGGCAGGAACTGTTTGGCTGACTCAGTAGATCGTACTTTTATCTCATCATAGAGATCTGCTTTATGGGCTATCTCAGCCATCTTCTCATAGACATCTGATGCGACTTCGGGAGGGTTCTGTGCAAATGAGAACTGCTGACTCATCTGCTGTACGGTCGAGACAAGCTCTTCACTAAGCGCTGCGTCCGCACCGATGCTCTCGGCTACACGACGACTCTGGTTGATGATACACTCCACACATGCCGAGTCTATCGTCACAGATCGTTCTCTCTTCTTTTAGGGGTGTCAGCATACTCTTCGACGACCTTGCCCCACATCAGCTTATATTTCCGACGCATGAACTCGACCTCTTTCTGAGCGTGTCTTAACTGGTCTGTCAATATCTCGATGGTCTTGCGGTCCTCTTCATAAAGTTCCTGAAGGGAGGCGAGTGCCTCTTTTAGAAAGCTGTTCTCGTTTTTGACAGACTCGATCGTCTCATCTTTGGCGTCGATGACCTTCTCATGCAGATTGATGATGGTCCCGATCGTCTTTTCGACGAACTGCTCACCGACAAGGATGTCACCCTGCTGATTGGACGTGAGCTCTTTTACTTTAGCCGGGACGACCGCTCCCGCACCCTTGGAGGGATCTATATAGATCTGACCGCTATCTTCCATGATACTCAGCTTCTCCCGGGCGATGAGCTGCTCTACAGCAGTGCGCTCAAGTCCGGTCAGCCTACAATACTCATCTATATGCATCCACTCCATCAGGAATCCTTTTTATCAGAGGTTGATGATCGTCTCGATCTCCATCGAATCCATCTCGACCTTCTTAGCCTTGGAGATACGGTCCTCTTGGAGTTTGACCGCCAGATCCACGTTCTCCAGTGCCAGGATCTGCATCGCCAGATAAGCTGAGTTGATCGCACCGGCTTTACCGATGGCTACCGTAGCGACCGGCATACCTGCAGGCATCTGTACCGTTGAGAGTAGTGCATCGATACCATTGAGTGCTGATGCACTCATCGGGACACCGATGATAGGTTTGACTGTTTTAGACGATAATACACCTGCGAGGTGTGCTGCCATACCTGCTGCAGCGATAAAGACATGTGCCCCTTTTTTCTCTGCTGAATGTATGTAGTTTTTTGTACGCTCCGGAGAACGATGCGCCGATGAGATGATCAATTCATGCTGAACACCGAAAGCATCAAGTGTATCTGCACATGACTTCATGACCTCATAGTCACTTTTTGAGCCGATGATGATGGAGACAAATTTCATGATTTTCCTTACTTATGTGTGATTTAATAGCGTGATTATACTGTAATTTGCCCCTGATGATATGATCAGTATATTTTCTAATATCTCTTTAGGATGAAACTGCATGACCCTGCTACTGATAAATACAAGATCAACAATTAGAGGTGCCCTATATTGACATGGAAGCTACAATATGATAAAGTGTTATTTATAGTTAATTTATATTATTGGAGCTTCTATGTTAGCAGTAAGGACAATGGATCGAAGACGAAACAGAGGCAGTACCATCCCTTTTATCTACTTCTCTATGGAGAGCGTCATCTTATATCTGATACTGGTCATCTTTCACTTCAACTACCCTTTCACTCTCATCGGATACATCCTCTTTGCCATCGGGAGCACTTACTTTTATAAAAAATATCTTTACATCATACAACGGCATAAACGCTATCAGTAATAACCGATCAGACCTTAGGCAGCATATTCATATCGTCTGTGACCGGTACCCGCAAGAACGTATAAGCCGGTAGTAGCGCAGGCAATTCTATGGGGTTTACATTCCCACTGTGTACCGACTCCCACACTTTACCGCTCTGGGCTATAAGCTTCTTAAAGATGATGTAGTATCTATCCTCTTCTTGAAAGATAGTCCCGATCTCATTGTCTGTCTCTTCGATAAGAGTGCCTCCCGGTGCCACGATCTCGACCTTGTCACCCGGAAGTGTCTTATATTTACAGAGAAAATGTGTCCCCTCTTCCGTTACCATACCACTGACCTGATGACTCCACATCTGCATCGTGAAGTCCAGACTCTGTGTATCATGTCGCTCAAATGGACGACTGATAAGGTAGGCATCCGTAAATCCGCGGTTTTGCATGGTA
>JAUWRZ010000039.1 GCA_030610325.1 Sulfurimonadaceae bacterium
CTGACAGAACCTTATTTCATCAAAGAGGAGGTCACTGTCTCTGCACTGTGGGGTTGGCCGATGTTGGGTATGATGCGTGAGAGTGCCATCAAATACTCCAGTCAGATCACCGATGTACTCATAGAGAGAGAAAAAGTGATCGAAGGACTGGATACGTTGACAGCTGGTGTTAAGCGGGCACTGGTCTGTGGACCATTTAAAGCCTAAAGAGGGAACGGCTATTAAGTCAAAAGGTATTACTGTTCTATAAGGTTTGGAATCGGAAGGCTTTGCCTCCGCTGTTCGGGAGTAAACTCTCCGTTTCCGAAGACGTGTGTTATGCGCCATTTCGAAGCACATGATACGTGTGTTATGCGCCATTTCGAAGCACATGATAGACTTAAGATACTTGACTTAATGGAATCCCCCATCTCCTACCAGACAAACAGAAACAGGTAGATCATCACTCCTGTGATGGATGTGAATGTCAGGCCGCCAAAAAGCAGACGGCTCTTGCGTTTGTGTCTACGTGCAAACTCGACCATATCGACACCGGCTTTATACTCACGAAGGCTGGTATGCAATACGATCGTCCACAAGATGACTGAGATGACAGCTACCGCGATATGGACGGCAAGAAAGATGGAGAAGAGTGCCATCGACAGTACACCCTCTTTCATATAAGCCATAAACCCGCCGTCGATCCGCATCCCTATCTCAAAAAGCAGCACCATCACGACCGTGACGATAAAGATCGCTATCTGAGAACGATAGTGACGCTCATACTGTTTTCCGATAGCAAACAGGATCGACCCAGCCAGCATAAAAGGTAAAAAGCTAAAGTAGAGTGTGATGACATCCAGATAGAGCGGAGCACCGGTACCTAAAAAACCTGTCTCGAAAAGCATGACTGACCCTCTTTTTTTGAGACTTTATCTTAACGTGCATAAGAGATAGCTCTTTTTCTATAGATAAATAATATTTTATCGATCTATGTCTGAAGAGAGCTACTGAAAAGTATCTATATTATAATTAATTATCTTATATATTGTATTTGATTATATATACTCTTATGCGGGGCTTTAAATGATTACTTATCGCATCTGTGATAATATTTCATTGCTCATAAATAGCCTTGTGTATTTTTTTAGCTATTTGACCATGTTAGAATGTCTATTTATGGGGTTTGATCTAATTTTTTATGTACTAAAGTCGAATAATGATTTAAAGACAGGACGTATCGATGGCTATATCAAGAAGAAAAGCTTTACAGTTCTCAGGTGTGTTTGTAGCTGCGACTGCGACTAGTGGATACGCTAGTACAACAGACAAGCTGCAGCCACCCAGTAAAGTCCGGAAGACAAAGACGACTTACAAAGCTCCTCTGGCAGATGCAAAAGGTCCAAGAGTAGTTGTCGTAGGTGGGGGCTGGTCCGGACTATCTATTGCAAAATATACAAAGATATTTGCTCCAAATGCAGATGTAGTGTTGGTCGAACAGAGACATGAGTTCATATCATGTCCTCTTAGTAACTTATGGCTGGTAGATAAGATAGAGTTAGAGTACTTGACACATGATTATCTGCAAGCTGCGAGAGAGAACGACTATACCTATTTTCATGCGACAGCGATCGGCCTTGATCGCGAAAAGCGTGTCTTAGAGACCAGCGATGGTGATATTGATTTTGACTACCTGGTCTTTGCGCCGGGTATTGATTACGATTACTCACGCTGGACCGACGACATAGCATTTGAGACAAGACTTAGACAAGAGTATCCGGCTGGTTTCATACCCGGATCAGAACATATCAGTCTCAAAAATAAAGTACAGGACTTTAAAGGTGGTAACTTTATTCTGACAGTGCCAAGTGGAAACTATAGATGTCTCCCGGCACCGTATGAGAGAGCCTGTGTCATCGCAGACTATTTCAAACAGAAAAAGCTGAAAGCCAAAGTCATACTACTCGATGAGAACAATGCTATAACCATTAAGAAAAAAGGTTTCCAGTCTGCTTTTGATGAACTTTACAAGGATTATATCGAGTATATGCCTAACACGATCATCAATAGTATTGACCTGGACAATAAGATAGTCGAGACAGAATTTGACGAGATCGATTTTGAAGATGCCGCTTTTTATCCTCATGTACGAGGAGCAAAGATCTTGGAAAGAGTCGGCATAGCCAAAGATGGTAAAAATATGTTAGAGGGGGATATCGATCCTCTGACCTATGAAGTCAAGGGCGAGAAGAACATATTTGTTACCGGTGATTCAAGACCTATGGGCTTCTCAAAATCAGGTAATACTTCAAATTCTGAAGGTCACCACGTAGCAAAGTTGATCGCACAGAAGATCAACAAGACAAAAAAAATAAAATGGGAGCCGCCAACGACGACATGTTTTTCTGCTGTTTCAATAGCACCTGAGAGAGCCATATATATCTATACTCAGTATGCTTATAATAAAACAGATGCAACGTTTAGTTTTGCTTCCACATCCGGAAGTGAGAACTGGGTCAAAGATGGGACTGTGAACGCAGACTCTGTCTATAGTTGGGCAACCGCCCTTTACAACGATATGTTTAGTAAGAACATATAAATAATCACAAGAAGAAAAAGGAAGATAAATATGTTAAAAAATATTTTAAGTGCGATCGGTGTGCTGTCAATAGTAGGGATACTTGGAGCTTATTTTGCGTATGACATTGGTGGAAAAATGGATATGATGTCAAAATATGACCTTGCGGGCATTGACATGGATGCTATTGAGAAACTTGACCCAGAAGCAGTCCCTGAGTATATAGGTATGTTTAAGAGAGTCTTAGAAAAGGGTAATGCTCCGGCAGCTATGGTCAAAAAAGTCCAGATCGAAGAAGCAGTCTCGACTGAAGAGCTTGTCGAGAACTTTACAGAGATCGCATTAGGTGCAAACTTTAAAGTAGTCGGTGATGCTACTATGTCGACAAGTGGAGTCGATCAAAGAGGTAATAAGACAAAATTGATTAGATTTGTCTCTTTCTGTAGCCCTCAGATCGCTAAAGAGTTTATGGAGTTTGAAAATGCGTTTTCTGCGTTTATGCCTTGTAGAATAGCTATCATAGAACATGATGATGGTACTAGATGGATGTACACTATGTCTATGGAACTTATGCTTTCTGGTGGGCAGACACTACCTGCTGCGATGTTGGAAAAAGCTGAACACGTCAGAGATACTATATACCTGATGATGGACGAAGCTGGTAAAGAAGATGGTGACTTTTAATAGTCACTGTTAAATAATGCTCCAATGCTTTGCATTGGAGCTAAATGAGTATCGAACGACTATCTACTTTTCAAGCTTAAAAACCCTCTCTTTTAATAATTAACTCGACGATTATCTCAAACATATTACTATTTTAGCTATAATCACACCTCTTTAAAAAATGATGATGGACTGAAAATGATTAAGATTATGATAAGTATAGGACTATTGTTAAGTATAGAACTGTTTGCCAATCTGGCCGATGACGGATCCGTAGCATATAAACAAGGTAATGCAAAACTGGCAAGTGAACTCTACATCAAAGCTTGTGACTCTGGAGATAAGCAGGCTTGTCTAGATCTGGGTATTCTCTATTTTACCGGCGACGGGGTAGAAGAAGATAAGATGAAAGCAAAAAAGCTATTTAAAAAAACGTGTAAAAGCAGATTTGCAAAAGGTTGTTTTCGTCTAGCAGTCCTCTATAATCAAGGTTTTGATGGTCTAAAGCAAGATAACTTAAGAGCAAAACTCTTATTTGGCAAGTCTTGTAATCTTGGATATGAGAGAGCTTGTGAACAGTTTCACCTGTTAGATGATAGAGGTATCTAGACAATAACGTTTGATACCTTGACCAGTTAGCATATCACGAATAAAGAAGATGTGAGGGACCTTGCATAAAGCACCTCACCCCACTTCCTCCTGCGCATACCAAAAGATCAAGTATTTACACTCTTGTGAAATGTAGAGTTGACTCCTCAACAGCAAAGATAAATCCTTCCGATCCCAAGTCTCAAGAACTACGATCATTGCTCCCACGACCTTTATAAGCGCCCTTAGAGTGCCAAAGATCAAGCTGTGCATATCAATTGTGCAAAGCAATAGATAGACTGCTATGTGGCACATAGATGATCAAAGAGATGTATGCCCAAGAACGATTAAGATAGGAGGCCTACAGTAGAGAGTTAAAAAGTGGTAGGTCATCTCGTCACCGGGTGATGACGAAAAAGAGTGAGCAAGCTCAGTTTTGTCCTAGACATCTCCAGAGACTAGCGTCAAGTGAGCTTGAGTCTCTGATATCTATTTGTGGAGAAAGTATCTCCAGGTCTTATAAGTCACAGAGCTTTTTACTACTCTACTACTTCATTGATGACTTCAAGCATGACCTCTTCGGCCTTCACAAGAACATCAACAGATTCTTTATCTTCGATCGCCAAAGTGGCATACCAGTTATTTACTGACGGATACGCCATATGGACCACGTCTGAACCTTTCTCTTTATAGAGATAGAACGTACAAGGAGCTAATGCGCCCGCTTCCGGGTGGGTCTTTGCGACTTCAAAGATAACCGGCAGTTTACAGATAGAGTATGCGTCAAAAAAGTCATATTTGTCATACCCTGCTTCTGCAAAATCATCACTGAGTTTATTGTAACCAGCGATAACGAATCCAACAGTCTCGATAGAACCTTCTAACTCAGTCTCAAGACCATCAAGTTCATCTTCAAGGTCATCTTCTGTATCCAGGTCCATCTCATAGGTGAATGATTTTACTAACTCGCCTTTAGCTGGTAAAGGTTTAAATGGTACTTCGTCAAAATGACCATTTGGAAAGGCTTTTGCAATAGTCTCTTTGATGAGTCTACCATACTCTATCATATGCTTGTTATCAGCAGGAATACCGGTGATCTTAGCCATACCATCTACCGTGAGAGTAGAGATAGAGATATCATTCGAATCTTTTTCCATATATATTGACGAACTTAAAGGTGCGAACAATGCAGCTTGTGGAGATACTTTTACTAACTCTAAAAGTAGCTCTTTTTGATGGAACGTAAAAAGACGGTACATCTTGTGATTTACTTGCTGAAACTTTGATTTGAATGGTGCGTTCATATCATTGTTTCCAGAGATCAAGAAACCTGCATCAACAAAGACTTTCTCTACACTCTCTCCTGTGATCTTCCCATCACTGTTATCAGTTGTATATATCTGAATATCATGATCAGCACTTGCTGTGACTCCTGTGACAAGCAATAATGCTATGAACAACCCTTTTATCATTGAACTCATTTGTTTCCTTTTTTTGATTATCTCTCCGGTAAACTCGGACAGTTAAAGATGTGAACCGTCTATATTTTTGAACTTCTGTGATTTGTGCAGTAGGGACATATGACTGTCCCTGAGATCATTTACTTCTGAAACACCTTCGGCAAAGCCGAAAGAATACCGTTTGATCAATAAATGATGTCTTAACTATCTATTTTAGAAGATAAATATTATCACCTTTATGGATGATTCCACTGCTGATGACTTTTGCAAATACACCTCTATCGTCTTTGAGTAGTTTTGGTAATCTTGCATCGACTTTTGCCAGACTTTTACAAAGTGTACAGTTTTGACTGATCTCCAATATCAACTCACCGACCTTAAGTCTCACTCCGGGTGTTAGATGATAGGGCTTGTAATCTATTAGTATGTTCTCCCCTAAGGAACTGTATGGCGCATCTATTCCGGAATCAGCAGCTAGTTGATAGCTTGCCAGTGAAGCTATTAAAACTGATCTTTGTATATCTTTATCATAATATTTATCCTCTATAACACCCTTTTCATCAAGGGCCAACTCAGTTGTGTTTACTCGACCATCTTTAGTAGAGTAAAATAGTTCTATTATCTTTCCAATATTAGTTAGTGACATATAGTATTACTCGCTTTATTTAAAATCTTCTATACCCATATCTTCATATGAGCGGCTCTGTATAAAACGCAAAATATTTAAAAACTCGTCTTCATCTTTGTACCCTGGCTGTCTATAGACTATCTCAGAATCCTGATCGACAAATACTGTAGTCGGATAAAAGTCATATCCTAAAAAGATGGCAAACTCTCGTTTGGTACCTTTAAAGTCTTTAAAAGCGACTTCTCCAGGAGTTCCAATATCTATATCAACAAAAATAAAGTCTTTTTTGATTGTTTGTTCTACATCCTCATCAGGCAGAGTGAATAAGGTCATTGTCTCACAATAGCTGCAGTTTGGCTTGTGCAAAAAGATCATCACATGTTTATGAGATCTTTTAGCTTCACCAAATGTCGCATCTATGTCAATGTCATCAGCAGCGCTGATGGCAAAGATAGAAACTAAAATAAAAAGGATCTTGATCATTTTATCTTAGATTATGCGTCTTCGTCTTCGTCTTCATCTTCGTCATCATCCCCATCATACATCTCTAGCTCTTCATAAGCTCTAAACACATTTCCTGGACTAAGAAGATAGTAGAGGTCTTTATCTCTAAACTCTTCAAGCGTTACCGCTTTTGTGATGTAGTCTGGGTGTATCTCTTCGTCAATACCATCCAAGACTCTATCTTTTACCAGACTAAAATATTGTACACATTCATCGGCAGCAGTATTATCAGTAATAAAACCATGTCCTGGGACTAAGTGATCCCACTCTCTAGCATTTATCGCTTCAAGTGCTTCGATCTGTCCGATGACTAGACCATCTCTATTTGAAGTGACTCTTCCGTTCATGACGATGTCAGCGACTAAGGCGATCTTATCATCTGGCAGGTACAGGAACCAATCTTCTTCAGAGTGAGCATATCCGACTTTGACATATTCCAGATTTACACCTGAAAGTACAAACTCGGCCGTATCATGAAATGACTTATCAACAGGGACAAGTTCTGTTCCTCTGATCGCATCCTGATACAGAGACTTGATCATTCTTGTCTGGTCACCTTTATGGTAGTTAATATTTATAGATTCTGGACCATAGATAGTAGCACCATGGACCTCTTTATAATAGTTATTACCCAACCAGTGATCATCGTGCTCATGACTGACTATGACATGCTTGACAGGGAGGTCAGCGATCTTTTGCATAGCGGCATAAGCCTGTTTTGCAAATATATATGATGGACCTGTATCCCATGCTATCCAACTGTCATCACCTTGGATGTAACAGCTGTTTGACATATCTCCAGCATTCTCTTTTGTCGGCATCTCCATAGCACCAAAGAAGCACCAGACTTTATCAGTGATCTGTATAGGCTGTAGGTTATAGTCCCATTCAGGACCCCCGCCAACACGAGGCTCTACCCATTCATAAAGAATGAAGTTACCATCAACATCGAGTTTACTCGGATTGGGGATATCCACACTTTTATTAAAGATAAATGGCGCTGACAAGACAAATGCCAACAATGAGAATAAAATTATTAATTTAGTCTTCATAACTACCCTTATTTAATTTTCTTCTTGCCTGTCTCTATTTTTCCGTTGTTATCAGTTGTAGTAAATTCGATCTTCTCGCCTTTTTTACCACCTTTGAACTGGAATTTAAAAAGAGGGTTCTCAGCCATGAATCCACTTGTCGAGACTTCAAAGACAACGTTTCCATTATGTTTTGCAACGATCTGAGTGATATACTCGACTTTGATCTTCTTCTTCTCTGCTTCTTCTGTATCCGCCATCAAGCTTGTGAACATCGCCTTTACTTTTACGATATCGCCTTTTGCTTTTGCTTTGATTTTCATTTTAGCCATTTTTTTCCCTTTTCATTTTTATTATATTTTATTTGTGCTCTTGTCGATGGAGGTCGATCAACCTCCACAACCACCGATTGAGACGTCTATCTCTTGAGCCATGCTATATAAGACACCATCTCTAGCTTTAGCTACTACTGTGACAAATGCAGTCTGTCTCATCTTGATTCTGAAATCATAGTTGACGATACCGTTTTTAGGTACTGTGAACACAGCTGTGAGGCTTCTTGGATTTGCATCCTGGAAGACTGCGATAAGCTCAAGGTCTAGATCACTCTTGATATTGATCGGGATAGAACCACCGTTCTCAGCAAGTTTTGGTGCTGTGAACTTGATCTTATCAGTCTTTTTCAATCCAGCTGTACCGAACATCTCTTTAATAGCTTCAGCAGATTTCTCAGCTTCCCAAGCTTTTGGTTTAGTTGCTCTAAAATCAATTGCATTCAACTCTGCTACTGGTGCGACAAGTGCAGCAAATGCTGCGAGGCCTACGCCTAAAAATTTTCTTCTATCCATTTTTTCTTCCTTTTGTTTAGTGTTTTTTCTTACTTGAATCGATCATGAACTCAACGATCTTCTTGATCTCTGTATTAGTCAGATCTTCGTTGCCGCCTTTAGGAGGCATTCCGCCCATTCCTTCGATAGCATTGATGATCACTTTTTCATTACCTTGTTTTGCAACTTCATACCATGCATCAACATCCCCGACTGCCGGAGCACCCATATTGTCGCTAGCGTGGCAAAGTTTACAATTTTCATTATACAGTTTTTCTGCTTTTGATATAACCTTGTCTTCTAACTCAGGTGGAAGATCTCTAACCATTGAGTAAGCAGGTACCACATCTTTGATCTCGTAACCTATCTTCATCACTGTTGCTTCTTTACCAGTCATACCCGGATCTTTACAATCAGTCATACATCTTGTACCCGAACCGATATTTTTAGCACGATCAGCGAAGAATGCTCTTATGTCCTCAATAGCAGTAGGACCGTCGATATTTGGATAAAAACCATCTGCATTAGGCATCTTTATCTTTAGGAACTTCTCTCTGTTGAGCACATACTCATCATCCATCTCTACGCCATCGATCTCTATCTCATTCGCTGCCAGTATATATGCAGTGATGGCATAGATCTCATTGTTAGTCAAGCTTTTTGGATGTGCATACGGCATAGCATCTCTGATATACCAGATAAGTGTACTAGCCTGTGGCCAATAAGTACCAACAGTCCTTTTCGGAGCATCCATACCTGGTTCTAATCTCTGGTTCTTAAGCGTTTTGATGACGCCGTTCTCATCTTTTTCCTGATTACCGCCGCTTAGCGCTGGATAACCGTGACCACCAGCTCCAAA
Source organism: Sulfurimonadaceae bacterium (assembly GCA_030610325.1). Classification (GTDB taxonomy): domain Bacteria; phylum Campylobacterota; class Campylobacteria; order Campylobacterales; family Sulfurimonadaceae; genus BB26. The sequence goes on from JAUWRZ010000039.1 coordinate 9,118, forward strand.
CTCACCATGACAAGCAGCACACTGCTCTTCATAAAGCTCATCACCATCTTCGACTGAACCTTCACCCTCAGGCAGGCCAGTACCATCTGGCATTATGTCCATATCCCATGCTTTTAGCTCATTAGCTGTCGGCACTCTACCGTGATCCACACCTTTAGTGCTTTGCTCGTTATAGCGATATGCAGTATATTGTCCATTCTCTCTTGAGTAAGTGACACCACCATCAAGTGCACCCATTTTCGGATCATATGGTCCGACACCCGTAGTAGAGACTTTGGCAGAAGCGCTTTTTATCTCACTGGCGCTAGATGACGATGGTAGACAGCCTGTAAGAAAAAGGGCCGTACCGGCGACGACAGATGCTCCGACTAACATAGATTTATGATCGAACTTGAACATTGTTCACCTCCCCTTTTTTAGTGACTTCCCAGGTACAGATCGTGTTTCTATGATAGACACCTTCAACACCCATGACAGCTTTTTCTTGATTTACTGTCGGCTGGACATTGTTACTGTCATCGACTGCACGACTTTGAAGCAGTAGTGGTTTTCCTTCATATCTGTACATGTAAGAGAACCTTGTCCAGGCTTTTGGAAGGACCAGACCTTTTAGATTTGCTACTTTCCAGTTTTTTCCACCATCAAGACTGACATCTACATCAGTGATCGTTCCGTGACCACTCCATGCCAGACCTTCTATCTCGACGAGATCGCCTACATCAAGATCTGTCCAAGGTAACTCAGGACAAGGTGATGTGATGATCGAGTTTACTTCAAGTGCGTAAAAGTGCTGTATCGCTTTTCCGCTTGCTGTCAATGCAGTATATTTTGAAGTCTCCTCTTTTGCATACCAAGGATTATCGCTGAACTCCAATCTCTTTAGCCATTTGACACAGAGATTAGCTTCCCAGCCCGGCAGCATCAAACGAACAGGATAACCCTGCTCAGGACGCAGTGCTTCACCATTTTGTCCCCAGACTATCATAGCATCGTCGAGGACTTTCTCAACAGGAATACTTCTTCCCATCTCAGAACCGTCACTACCCTCTGCCAGCATCCACTTAGCTGTTGGCTTAAGACCGATCTCGTCAAGAATAGTCTTCAGGCGGACACCAGTCCACTCTGAAGCACTCATCATCCCTTTTACAAACTGCAAAGAGTTGAACTGTGGACCTTTCCACTCAGCAGCTCCGTTTGAAGGACACTCCAAAAAGTGGATCCGGCTTTCGCTTGGATATTTTTTCAGCTGCTCCAAAGTAAGGACTATTGGCTTATCTACAAGGCCGTGGATCATTAGTCTAAACTTATTTGGGTCTATCTGAGCAACACCATTGTGCGTACGCGTAAAGTGCAGCCCATTAGGTGTGATGATTCCTTTTACCTCATGTATCGGTGACATAGATACCGCAGCATGCATATCTCCGGCAGATGACATAAGACTAGATGTTCTTCGTACTATATTGTGTTCATATTTTGATGGCAATCCATAAGGATTATAATTACACTCATCTCCTAAAGTAGTTCCCCACTTAGTGTGATGCATGATATTTTCATCATCTGCAAGCAGTGTAGCTGGCGCTATGATACTTGCAGC
>JAUWRZ010000362.1 GCA_030610325.1 Sulfurimonadaceae bacterium
CCTCACCGATGCGTTCATTGAGCGTCTTAAGCAGTGAGATCTCTTTATGTAAGACCGCGCGGTCACTCGCCTCTTTGACAAAACGGTCTTCTGTCTGTTTTGAGAAGTGTGAGATCTGCTCACGAAAGGGCTGCAGAAGCCTACCCAGGTTCTTCTGCTGCTGCTCATCGAAGTCTCTGCTTCGCTTCTCGAAGATCTCATGTGCGAGACTCTCGAACTGACTTTTCAGACTCTCTTTTGCCTCATCAAGCAGTTTGATCTTCTCATTCGAGCTACGTGTACTCTCTTCAAAACGGGTATGTAAGATGGCATAATCACGTTCAAGCATGTTCTTATCTTCAAAGAGTTCCGTATACTTATGCTGTTTATGTTCCAGATCACGACGGTTCATCTCTATCTCACCAGCTGCTTCATCAAGCAGTAGTCGTAGTCTGAGCTCCTCTGACTCAAAACGGTCTCGCTGCGAACGTAGATTGAAGTACAGTACTATGGCTGTTATAGCCAAAAGCAGTGCTATGACACTGCTGATCATCGTCATTTCAGGGATCTCAGAGACCATCACACTTCCTGGAGTAAAATAGCTATAGGGCATCTCTAACGACCCTGATGATATACAGGGTTATTAGAGATGCCCTATAGCTATTATAGCCCATTCTCTCGGGGAGTCGAAGATCTTTGTCATACATGGTGTCTCAATATCAGGCAAAAGCTCCTCTGCTATCTCATCCCTCAGTTATAAGGTAGACTTCTGTCAAGTTTCTTAACACCTTATATTGATTAAATCAAATAACCTTAAGATTCAATAAAAATGAAGAAATTACCGATATAATTCGGAAAATTTAACTGCGGACACCTCTTAGAGCTATTTTAAGATAGTCTTTAAGCCTATCTTTCACATTTTGGACTGCATACACAGCGTGTACTGCATCACGAAAAGATGGCTTTATAAAGGTGTCCTCCATAAGAGAGAATCATGAGTACAGAAGAGAACACAAACGAAGTAGAAGTCCCTGAGACAGAAGCAGGTATAAGTTTCGATACTTTCGGTCTTAAACGCGAGATCTTACAAAGTATCGCTTACGCCGGTTTTAAAGTCGCAAGCCCTATCCAGGCTAAAGCCATCCCAGTCATCCTTGAGGGTCGCGATGTCGTCGGTCAGGCCCATACAGGTACTGGTAAGACAGCAGCATTCGGCCTACCGGCTATGAACAACATGCACCTAAAAGGTGGAGTGGAGATGCTAGTCATCACCCCTACGCGTGAACTTGCAAACCAGGTCAGCGACGAGCTTTTCCAGTATGGTAAGAAACTCGGTATCCGTACTGTCACTGTCTACGGTGGAAGCTCTTACGGCCGTCAAATAGGTCTTATCGAACGTGGCGCACAGGTCGTCATCGCTACACCGGGCCGTCTGATGGACATCCTCAGTAGAGACATGCTGCCCAACTTCGCTCCGACAACAGTCATCCTTGATGAAGCTGATGAGATGCTGGACATGGGCTTTTTAGACGATATCAACGAGATCTTCACCTATCTCCCACAAGAGCGCCAGACCCTGCTCTTCTCAGCTACGATGCCTGAGCCGATCAAGCAGCTTGCCAAACGTATCCTTGTCAACCCGGAGTTTATCTCCATCACAAAAGGTGAGACGACAAACAAAGACATCGCACAGCAGTACTATGTCATCAATGAGAACGAGCGTGACGATGCTATCATCCGTCTGCTTGACTCTGAAGAGACTGACAAAGTCATCGTCTTCTGTCGTACGAAGAAAGAGGTAGACCGTCTCTCTAACGTCCTCTCGTCTGTCGGTTACGGCGCCAAAGGCCTGCATGGTGATATGGAGCAGCGTCAGCGCGAGACTGTCATCAAAGGCTTTAAAGAGAGCGCGATCGATGTACTTATCGCTACCGATGTCGCTGCACGTGGTATCCATGTCAATAACATCAGCCATGTCATCAACTACCATATCCCTTTTGACCCCGAGTCTTATGTACACCGTATCGGTCGTACAGGCCGTGCAGGTAAAAGTGGACAGGCGATAACACTGGTCACTCCCGAAGAGTTCAAAGAGCTTCAACGTATACAAAAAGAAGTGGGTGCAGAGATGCGTTTGGCTACTATTCAGGGTGGTTCAGACCTTGATGACTCGGGACGTGAGTATTTGGCAGAGCAGATAAGAGATATTCATATCCATAACGATGCAGCTGATATGCTGGAGTATATGGGTGATATGGATAAAACATTACTTTTGGAAAAGTTGCTTTCCCGTTTGATTGGGCAGGAACAAAATAATGTGGGATCTCAGATAGGTTTTGATCAAAATACAGTGGATGAAATGATCCAAGGCTATAACGGGCAACAAAAAGCTACCCGAAATAACAATCGCAGAAAAAAGAGAAGATAATTCCCTTTTTTTACCTAAGAACAAGCAAAAATGTTTTAGTATTTGGGTTATAACTATAGAAAGTGAGATTAAATGGAAGAAGCTAACTTACTACTGGAAAGTGTAAAGTTTATGGTGTTGGGAATGACAGTTGTATTTACATTTCTTATTATACTTATAGCTGTCGTAAATATTCAGGCGAAATTAATTGCTAAGTTTTTCCCGGAAAAATCGCCTGTTGCACCCACTACTACGGGTAAAGCTGACGAAGCACATCATGTTGCAGCAATTATTGCAGCTGTTACAGAGTTTCGCAAGAACAAATAGATGATAAATCATAAAATGCAAGGTATTATAAATGGCTAAAAAATATATTGATGTAATGGACACAACTTTTAGAGACGGATTTCAGTCTGTCTTTGGTGGTCGTGTACTTATGGATGACTTTTTTCCTGCAGTAGAAGCAGCGAAAAATGCAGGGATTAATCACTTCGAATTTGGTGGTGGAGCACGATTCCAATCACTTTACTTCTATCTGCAGGAAGATGCATTTGAAATGATGGACGGTTTTAGAGAAATTGTAGGACCCGACGCCAATCTTCAAGTACTTTCACGTGGTATTAACAC
>JAUWRZ010000273.1 GCA_030610325.1 Sulfurimonadaceae bacterium
CTCTCAAAAAGCTCATCACTATCGATGTGAAAAGCAAATGCATCTATAGTGACTATGTTACTTGTGGTCTGAAAACTTTTACGGAGCAGGGCGTTGATACGCACCACGAGCTCATCGAAGTCAAAAGGTTTTTTAATGTAATCATCCGCCCCCACTTCAAAGCCTTTTGAGAGTGAAGCGATATCAGTGAGTGCGGTCAGGAAGATAGTCGGAGTCTTCACATCAGCTTCTCGCAGACTCTGTAGAAGATCAAACCCATTTAATAAAGGGACATTGACATCAAAGATAAAGAGATCGAACTGATCATGGTAACTTCTCTCCAGAGCATCCTCACCTGTCTTCGCCCACGCAACAGTAAAAGACTCGCTCTCTAACAGCTCTATCAGAGTCTCGGCAAGGGTCTCATCATCTTCAAGTAATAGTATCTGTGACATGAGCTAATCTTATTGTAATGCTTGTTAAAGGGGAGTTAATAGTATCTTCTGTTTTAAATCACAGGTAGTCGACTTTTCGATTATGGATCATCAAGCGGGTATAGTCTAGCGGCATGAAAACATCCTATGTCTGCTCTGTGTCTGTAGAAGCAACAGGCAGGTCATATGCCTCGATATTTGATGAAGCCTCCTCTTTCACAGAGGAGGTCTCTTCACTCTGCACAGTATCATCGATCTCCGTTGGAAGTGTCGGCTCCTCTTTGACCTCACCCTCCTCGATGGCAGGCGCTTCATATTTAAGTATGTACGCCTTAAACAGTTCCACTTCCATCGTCAGACCGGTCAGATAAAAGCGTCTGCTGTGCATCTTCAGTTCGACATCCGCACTGTAGTGGTCAAGCCACTGTGCGATATCTTTGAGTAATAGTCCGGCAGCCGGGTGCAGAACGATCTCTTCAGGGTACTTTTTGATGAAGATGATCAGACTCTTCATCACCTTCACGGCAACAGCCTTACCCTGAAGCTCTGAAGCCGCGACCACTTTGGCGATGTCGGTCAGCATGTTTGCAAAATAATCTACCTTTGAGACATTGAACGAAGACTCAAGCAATCGGTCGACTTCGAGTATATGCTCTTTTATGAGTTCACTATGCTGTTCAAGTTCAGCTACGTCATAAGCTTTGAACTTCACTTCAAACTGATCCATAAACTCCTTATCATACCCGTTGATAAACAGATAGGCTAAGATGTTCATCTTCTGGTTCCTGGCCAGGATGACTTTTTTCTCATGATCAAAATGGCTACAGCACCAAGTCGTCACCGCATTGTTCCAGATAAAGAAGTACTCCATCAACAGGTGCATATCCAGCCCGATCTCATTATGTTTGATGATGACCTTAAAGACATGACTCAAGAACTCCTCATACGTCAATGTCATCAAAAAGAGGGTAAAGCGGGTAAGGTTCTTTTGAAAACGGATCTGCTTCCCCTCAGAGAAGAGTATATGAAACGCCTGTAGACGCTCATCTTCTGACACTCGCTGATAGAACGTCGTGATGACCTCGTTCAAGGTCCGTATCTGTTCACCTGAGATACTTGTCTTTAAGAGACCTGGATCATTAAGAAGTGGGTCATAAAGACCTTTACGCTCAAGAAAGGTAGCAAGTTGTTCATAAAAAGGCTGTTCTGACATGGGCATCCTTACACGATATAAAACATAGTTTACTATAGGGCACCTCTAATAGATGTAAAACAACAAAAAACAAAAAACAAAAAGAATTAGATATAATATTTTTCGTTAATTTACCGTATGGCAGATATGGCAGACATCAATATGAGGTCGATATGAAAAATGGGTTAGATACCGATATAAGCATAAACATCGATGGCGTAGATATAAGATGGGACCTGACAAAAGGTGGTCTGGACTTTTTGGGGACATCTTCGACTCTGTTTTGGAACGACCCCTCTTTGTTGAACATGTTCAGACCCCTTGTCCACGAGATAGGTAAAGATATGTTTCGTCTTCAGGTAGCTCACTCATCCAGTCTGGGCACCGATGAGGACTATGATGTGATGGTGACCCAGTTGGGAGAGACCTTCGAAGAGGGCTTCTTAAACTGGGGGAAAGCTGTCGGTGCTGCCGGATGGGGTACATTTGAGATCGAAGACATCGACCCGGAGAAGTGCCGTGCCAAAGTGATCGTACGTGACCCCTGGGAACTGCATATGCAAAAAAGACTCGATAGTTCAGAGTCATGGGGATGTCCCTTTATCCAGGGAAAGATCATCGGTATTTTCAGTAGTGCTTTTAAGAGCACATGCTGGGCTGATGAGAAGTACTATCTTGAAGAGGATGACTTAAGGGTCGAGTTTGACATCTACTTACATGAACTGACAATAGAAGAGGAGCTGGAGAAGTTCCGAAAGAGAAGAGAGAACGAGAAGATCCAGGCTCTTGAAAAGATCATCGAGGAGAAGATCAAAGAGAGGGATGAACTTTTAGAGAAGAACAAAGCACAAGAAGAGCATCTGCTGATACGTTCAAGGATGGCGCAGATGGGTGAGATGATAAGTATGATCGCTCATCAATGGAGACAACCGCTTAATGCCATCTCCTCAGCTTCCATAAACCTGCAGATGAAACTCGAGCTGGAGACCTTTGACCTCGAGAAACCAGAGGAGAGAGCGGCCTGTACAGACTACTATGCCAAAAGACTCAGAGCGATCGACGGCTATGTGCAAAACATGACGACGACTATAGATGATTTTAGAAATTTCTACAAGCCCAATAAAAAGAGTGTGCGTTTAAAGCTCGAAGATATCATATCAAGATCGTTAAACATCATCCAGGCATCACTGGTGGCAGATAAGATAGCGATAATAGAAGAGTATGACTCTCCAGACGAGATAGAGGTCTATGATACTGAACTGCTCCAGGTCATCTTAAACTTGTTGAAAAACTCGCAAGATAACTTTAAAGAGAAAAAGACCAAAGACCCCTATATCAAGATCATGACTGATGAGAAGAGAATATCCATCTGTGATAACGGTGGCGGAATACCTGAAGATGTGATAGAGAAGATCTTTGACCCCTATTTCTCTACAAAAGGGGAAAAGAATGGGACAGGACTGGGCTTATATATGAGTAAGACCATAGTAGAGAGACATCATGATGGGACACTAAGTGTAGAGAACCACGATGATGCTCATGGCGCAGTTCTCGGTGCCTGTTTCACTATCGAGCTGGGAACGTCCTCCCCCTGAGTAGAGGTTGTCTTCACAAAAAGGCCTGACCTGACATAGATATCATATTCTACTGATCATGGCAAGATGACTCCAGTACGATCGTATAGCCCGATTTATTGACATTTCTGATGAGATCTTTGTGTGTCATCTGACGGATGCGGTGCACTAATGAACGAAGCGTCTGATCTGACACCGGTCTTCCCCAGACTGCCTGGATGATATGCTCATGAGATAGCGTGGAGGAGGGTGAGTTGCATAGTACACCGATCAGTCTCAACGCGATCGGTCCCAATCCGACCTCTTTATCTTTTCGGAACAGCCGTTGTGTCTGGGTCTCAAAATGATGACCATCGATGAGTCTGACAGTCGTGACCTTTTTAGACACTCTACCATTGAGCGTCTGCAAAGCCATCTTCATAGTCACCATTATCTCTTTAGGGCGGTAGGGCTTACTCAGGTAAGCATACGCATCTGATTCCAGTGCTTCATCGATCATTGCAGTGTCAGAGTAAGCGGTCAAAAAGATGATGATCGTCTCAGGTAAGAAGTGACGTATCTGCAGTGCTGCCTTTGTACCACTTGTCTCATCTGCGAGC
>JAUWRZ010000292.1 GCA_030610325.1 Sulfurimonadaceae bacterium
GATGGTGAGATCTCTGTTCAGATCTCTGAGAGTGTACGTGGACGCGATGTCTTTATCATCCAATCGACCGGTGCACCATCAAATGACAACCTTATGGAGCTGTTGATCATGACCGATGCACTGCGTCGCTCTTCTGCAGACTCGATCACAGCTGTAGTGCCTTATTTTGGTTATGCACGTCAGGACCGTAAAGCGGCACCTCGTGTCCCTATCACAGCACGTCTTGTCGCCGATATGTATGAGACTGCGGGTATAGACCGTGTCGTCACGATCGACCTGCATGCCGGACAGATCCAGGGCTTCTTCGATATCCCTGTCGACAACCTTTATGGTGCGATCATCTTTCAGGAGTATATCCAGCGTAAGGACCTGCCAAACCCTATCATCGCTTCTCCAGATATCGGCGGTGTCGCACGTGCGCGCTATTTTGCCAAGAACATGGGTCTCGATATGGTCATCGTCGACAAGCGTCGTGAGAAAGCGAACGAGTCAGAAGTGATGAACATCATCGGTGATGTCGAAGGTAAGGATGTCATCATGATCGATGATATGGTCGATACTGCCGGTACGATGGTCAAAGCAGCAGCGGCACTTAAAGCTAAGGGCGCTACCTCGGTCATGGCCTGTGCGACACATGGGGTACTCAGCGGTAAAGCGTATGATAACCTCAATGATGGGGCCCTGGATGAACTGCTTATCACCGATACCCTTACGACTAAGCCGCACGAGTACATAAAGGTACTTACCGTAGCACCTCTCTTCTCTGAAGTCATACGTCGTGTCTACCATAATGAGAGTGTGAACTCCCTCTTCACATAGACTCCAGCGCTTTACCATCAGGTAAAGCGTTTTACAAGAGCATAGCGATCCCACAACAGAGCAGGAACCCATGAAACTAGATAACATCAGAAACTTCTCCATCATAGCGCATATCGATCACGGTAAAAGCACCCTGGCTGACCGTATTATCCAGGAGTGTGGTTCCGTCAGTGAACGTGAACTCTCCAAGCAGATGATGGACACGATGGATATTGAGCAGGAGCGGGGTATCACTATCAAAGCACAGTCCGTTCGTCTGGATTATGTCAAAGATGGTAAACACTATGTACTTAATCTCATAGACACTCCGGGCCATGTCGATTTCAGTTATGAGGTGAGTAAATCACTTGCTTCCTCTGATGGTGCGCTGCTGATCGTCGATGCGGCTCAGGGTGTGGAGGCTCAGACCATAGCAAATGTCTATCTGGCACTTGATAATGATCTTGAACTGCTACCTGTCATCAACAAGATCGACCTGCCTGCTGCCGAACCTGAGCGTGTGGCTGAGGAGATCGAACACACCATAGGCATAGATGCGACGGATGCCTTGATGGTCTCTGCAAAATCAGGGATTGGTATCCATGAACTGCTTGATGCTATTGTGGAGCGTATCCCGGCACCTGTAGGCGATCCTGATGCTCCTACAAAAGCCATCATCTATGACTCATGGTTTGACTCTTATCTTGGTGCATTGGCACTGGTACGTGTCTTTGACGGAGAGATCGCCAAGGGACAGCTTATCAAGTTGATGAGTAATGGTGAACAGCATCAGATCCTTGATCTTATGTACCCGCATCCGCTTAAACGCAAGAAGACGCAAGCAATAAAGACCGGTGAGATCGGCATAGTCGTCCTTGGTCTTAAAGAGGTAGGTGTGGTCAATGTCGGTGATACACTCACAGATGCTAAAGAACCTACTGCTGAGCCGGTAGGGAGCTATGAACCGGCAAAACCTTTTGTCTTTGCCGGACTCTACCCGATCGATACTGATAAGTTCGAGGATCTGCGTGACGCGCTTGATAAACTCAAGCTCAATGACAGTTCACTCAGTTATGAACCTGAGACCTCTATCGCTCTTGGTTTTGGTTTTCGTGTCGGTTTTCTAGGGATGCTGCATATGGAGGTCGTCAAAGAGCGTCTTGAGCGTGAGTTCGATCTTGACCTTATCGCAACAGCCCCATCGGTCGTCTATAATGTCTATATGAACGATGGTTCGTTGGTCGAGGTACAGAACCCTTCTCAGCTACCTGAAGTCAACTATATCGACCATATCGATGAGCCATATATCAAAGCGACAGTCATCACTCCATCAGAGTATCTGGGTAATGTGATGAACCTGCTTGTCGGTAAACGTGGTGTGCAGGAGAAGATGGACTACCTCAATGAAGAGCGGGTCCTGCTGGAGTACTCCATGCCGCTAAATGAGATCGTCGTGGATTTCTATGATAAGCTGAAGTCGATCTCAAAAGGTTATGCCAGCTTTGACTATGACCCGACTGAGTTCCGTCAGGGTGATCTGGTGAAGCTCGATATACGCGTAGCTGGGGATGTAGTAGATGCACTATCTGTCATCGTGCCACGAACATCGGCTGATTCACGTGGACGCTCACTTGTGAAGAACATGAAAGAGATCGTCCCCCGCCAGCTTTTTGAAGTCGCCATACAGGCTTCACTGGGTAACAAGGTCATAGCTCGTGAGACGATCAAGTCCATGGGTAAGAACGTGACAGCGAAATGTTACGGTGGTGATATCACCCGTAAACGAAAACTGCTTGAGAAGCAGAAAGCCGGTAAGAAACGGATGAAGTCCATTGGAAAGGTCCAGCTGCCGCAAGAGGCCTTTATGTCTGTCCTTAAGATGGACTGATATCTGGGAAGAGGAAATGGGGAAGAGCGAAGGTCTCAATAGTCTTGTATGAACTTGATATAGATATACCCGGTCACTACTGATGCGATGTATGCTTTGTGAGTCTTGGTCGTTTACCCATATCTGTAAGACCTGCCGGACCCAATACCTTACTCCTTCTCTTTACACCAGAAAAATACTTGGGGATCTCCCAGTATACTCGTTCTATAAATATGACGATATCGAGACACTGCTGCATACTAAACATACCGACCTTGGCTCCTATATCTACTCTATCCTCGCACAACAGTCCATGCAGCACTTTGCCAGGACTTTTGAATATACTGAGAAAGTAGCTGCTATAGGGATCGATGATCATGTCCGTCATGGCTATTCCCATACAGCTATACTTGCAAAAGCACTGCGTACCAAAGTGATCACACCTCACTATGGAAAGCTTCGTGCACTTAGTAGTGATACCTACTCTGGCCAGAGCTTTCAGTATCGTCTGCTGCATCCGCGACGTTTTGATCTAAAGCCTTTTTTGGAAGATGATGTCATCTTGGTCGATGATATCCTGACCACGGGGCGGACCTTGAGTGAGGCAGCAGAGACTTTACATCGTAAGGGTAAAAAGGTACTCTTCTGTCTGACACTGGCTGATGCCGATAAACACTAGTATAAGGAACAAACGATGCTGACCCACTCGACTTACGCGGAAGTCGCCCATCTTACTGATGAGGGCATGACCTTCGTCTTTTTCATAGAATCGACTGATGAGAGAGTAGAAGATCATATTAAAGGACCAGATGTCTTCTTTCCCAAGCTTTTTCCCTTGATGCAGATCGAACCGGAAAAAGTGCTGCGTATCACGATGGGACTTGACGAAGTCCATCGCCTCTTCTCTGAGGATATCGATGAACTACCGTTGATGGTATATATCCATGAGGGGATGCTAGA
>JAUWRZ010000265.1 GCA_030610325.1 Sulfurimonadaceae bacterium
AACATATATACGCCCAGTAAGACCACAAAACTCATCACTAACATAATGATGCTGTAGACGTGTGCCTGTGAGTAGTCCATCACCTCGACAAACTCATAGATCGCTACCGATGCCACCTTCGTCTCTCCGGGAATAGAGCCACCGACCATCAAGACCACACCAAACTCACCGACCGTATGGGCAAAGGTGATGATCATCGCTGTCATCAGCGCAGGCTTGATATTGGGCAGTGCTACGCGAAGGAGTGTTTCTACCTTACTTTTTCCGGCGATGTAAGAGGCTTCAAGCATGTTCTTGTTCAGTGACTCAAAACCGCCTTGCAGAGGCTGGACCATAAAGGGAAAGGAGTAAAAGCAGCTTGCGATGACAAGTCCGGTGAAGTTAAAGACCAGTTTAATACCGAAGGTCTCTTCAAAGAAAGCACCGATCGGTGAGTTGTAGGAGAGTGCGAAAAGGATATAGAAGCCGATAACAGAAGGTGGCAGGACGATCGGCAGAGAGACGACCGCTTCGACAAAGGGTTTACAGCGGCACTTAGTCTGACTCAACCACCAGGCGATCGGCAAGGCGATGACAAACAAGATCAGCGTCGTGATCCCTGCGAGTTTGAACGAGAGTAAAAAAGGTTCAAGGTCAAGTCCATTCATCCGTTTACCTTTACGATGGAGAGTTCACTTGCTTTGATAAGCGTAATCACAGCATCCCCGGCTCGAAGGTCCATCCTCAACGCAGAAGCACGGGTAGTGATGCTCTCAAGCAGGGCCTCTCCAAAACGTACTTTGACACTGCTAAGAAGCTGGCCGTTATTGACGCTCTCTATCACACACTCCAGCTGATTAGAGGTGCTAAGCTCTCCTTTAAGTCCTTTTGCCAGAGCGATATGCGACGCCTTCGCCCCCAGTGTGACCACAGAGCCGACTGAGATCGGGACGTTCAACCCTAGTGCCATCATACGCATGGGCTGCTCTTCTGAGACAAAGGTGACTATCGTCAGATCTTCCATACTCTCAATAGCGGTGACAGTCGCAATAATATGGTTCATCGGATGATATACCCATACTGTTTAAATATCTCTGTCGCTTTCTCACTAAGGATAAAGTCATAAAACGCTCGATAAGCTTTCTCCTCCTCACCATACTTCAGTAAGACGATACCCTGCTCTATGGGTGTATAGAGCGATGAGTCCATCGAGACCCAGTTCACACCCTCTTTAAACTGCGTCATCTTTGAACTGTAAAGTGAAGACTTTGCGATGATCCCGATCTCGGCTGCTGTCACTGCGTAAGAGACCGTTTGCGAGATGGACTCTCCATAGACGAACTTTGCTTTGATGGCATCATATATCTCTGCCTTTTTCAGCGCTTCAACGGCTGCTTTGCCATAAGGAGCCGTCTTGGGATTGGCTATGGCGATCTTTACTATCTTCTCATCTTCCAAAAGCGCCACCCCTTTAGAGAAATCCCGCTTTCTGACACTTAGATAGGCCAATGCCCCCTCAGCGTAGACAACAGGCTCAGTGATCGCGATCTTCTCATCATACAATGCCTGAGGATACCTCATATTTGCCGACATAAATAGCCCGTAAGGCGCACCGTTCTTTATCTGCGCCGTCAGTTTTCCGCTGCTACCCAGTGTCACCCGCACCTTGGTATCCGGGTCCGTTTTAGCAAACTCGGCTTTAAGCTCATCGATGGCGTAACTGACATTGGCTGCGACGGCGATAGTGATCTCTCCGGCAGAGAGAGTGACGCTGATAAATAGTATAGATAGTAGGACTCTTTGCATCTTCTTCCTTTAAAAGAGGTAGTTTATCTCAAAACGACCGTCGAGATTATTGTATTGACTCACTTCATCATCAAGGTACTGTGTGTAACCCAATCTCAAGCGCCACTGCAGGTCGACCATGCCGGGAAGATTCTGGACGAACCCGGCATAGTAGTGGATCTCATCGAGAACATGCGCACCCCGTTTCTCATCATCCCCATCGGTATAGAGGATCGATGCCTGGATGAAAAGGTCCTTATAGATACCCAGCTTATTACTGCTCTTCTGCATCTCAATACGGTAACTCTTTGTATTGGCCCTCCAGTTATAACGGGTCATGGAGCGGGTATAACCCGCTGTTGGAAAACCTCGCCATGGGGTGATAAGGTCAGCCTCATCGTAGATCTTTGAAAACCCGAGGTTGATCTTATAGTCATCGATCTGCGTGACAAGTCGTGCAGCGACCATCTGTGAGTCCAGGGAATTCGGGTCTCTATAGCCGGTTGTGTAAGCCTTACCAAGATAAGAGGCTCCTCCGACCGCACCTGCACCGTTATCGAACTGTCTGATATAACGGACTCCCGGAGAAATAGAGAACCCATTGCCTAACATAAACGTATAGTTCAACTCACCCATCACCTGAGAGAGCAGTCCGGTACCACATAGAAAGAGGCATCTGCTTTAAGTCCATCGATAGCGCTGTTGTGAAAGTCTCCCGTGATGAGAGGAGTATCTGTCGGCTTGCCTGCTGCTTTCAAAGCGGTATATGTCAATCCTCTGTGCATCGCCACATCATCGTTCTCACTCCACTGAGGTGAGAGTGCAGAGGTCGAGTTTGCATCACCATACATCAATGGCGAGTGTGCCTGGGTGTGATCACGCGATCTTTGTTCATGCAGATAGGCCAGTTTAAGCGCTGTCTGCGGGAGTGCTTTTGTACTGAGCACGATACCATCAAAACTGTTTGGGATCATCTTGGCATCATTAGACTTGGTATAAAAGGTCTCTACCAGTTGACGACCCAGCACGATGTCTGTCTTCTCAAAGCCACTATAACGTAAGTAAACCTGTCCCAAAGTACCCATGGACTTGTTGCCGGTATTGGCATAGTCAAACCGACTCAATACATCTTTTCCCGGTTTGATATGGGCGACGGGATCATCCTTATCATCAAAGAACGCCCGTGAGTAGTAGAGCCCGCCACCGACATCAAAGCCATCGAATGTCGCACTCTTATAGATAAGTGAGCCACCCAGACCGCTGATGAGATGTGTACTGTATTCACTATCCTCATCATCCCATCTATAGTAAAACGTGTTTGAGCGTAGTCGTCCGTAAAACATCCCCTCAGAGACCATCTCACTCAGAGAATCGACACTACCGAGAGTCTCATGGTAGACCTCTTGATAGTTGCTCTTCAATCCCCTTTTCGTATGTTCTTCTCCAGCCGCGAGAGCCGATGACATCACCATAAGTACTATGATCATGATGCTTATCTGTTCGACTCTCACACTCATCTACTCTCCACTGTTTGTCGACTTCTCTGTAAGGCACTTCTAACGATCCCAAAAGGCCTTACCTACATCGATGCGACTTTACTCGATGAGGACATGCGTTTAGCATATTTCTCATTCAATATGACTTCCTTCGATGCGACTTTACTCGATGAAAATATGCGTTTAGCATATTTCTCATTCGAGGTATCGTTATATCTTTGAATATATAACGGATCTGCAGAATTATATCGTTATATCTTTAAATACATAACGCTATCTCCTGTAAAGAAGATGTGAGGGACCTCACATCTTTAGGGAGTAAGGTCAGATAAAATAGATAACATCTGAGCTGCCTTGATTGTGAAGTCGTATAAGACGCTGATGATACACAGGGTTATTAGAGGAGTACGCTAAATGGCTAAGAGGGCATCACTGGGGTCAAAACAGGCTACTGCACTATCACCCTCTTTCATGCCTAAGGCTCGGAAGGAGTCCGTCTTTATAGTCATAGTAAGTGTATTGCCACCGAGCAGTGAAGCACTCACTTCCACACTCTCACCATCCATGGCCACCGCATCAAGATGGCAGGGAAGCTGATTGACACCCTTGGCATCCTCCTCCCTGCAGAGCCTGATCCAGGAAGATTTCAAGATCACGAAA